>NZ_SMKA01000269.1 GCF_004348455.1 Kribbella albertanoniae | reverse complement strand
CTCCCCAACCACCGCCCGGAGTCCTCAGCACGCTCGATTTCAACCCAAGGTCGCCAGGATCCACACGACTGGAGACACCCACCGATGCCCGGAGACCCATGGCCACAGGTCTCCGGCCACCACTTCCTGTCTCGCGCCACCACTTGCGGCCGGGGCGGGACGTTCGCGGGCCGGTGGGTCTGCCCGTACGACGTTGAGCACCGTTCAGTCACGGGGATGGCGCGCACGTGGTCAATGCGTGCTCAAGGTCGACTCCGCGCACGACATTGAGCACCGTTCAGTCACAGGTGCCGGCAGTGGATGGTTGAGGGGTGCACAAGGTGACCTTGGCCGCGGGTCGACCATCCCCGAGCGCCGCCGCTGGTTGAGGGGTGCTCAAGGCGGAGTTCGTGTACGACGTTGAGCACGGTTCAGCCGCGTGGACGGGCGATGGATGGTTGAGGGGTGCACAAGGTGACCTTGGCCGCGATGAGGTTGTAGTGGGTTGGGGCGGTGGGAACTGTCGGCGGGCGGTTCTAGGGTGGGTGCATGAGCTTGAAGTTGGGTGCGCATGTGGACCAGGAGGACCCGCTGGCCGAGGCGGCCGATCGGGGTGCCGACCTGGTGCAGTTCTTCCTGGGCAATCCGCAGGACTACAAGGCGCCGAAAGTGGCGTACGCCGACGGCGAGGAAGCGTTGCGCGAGCGCGCCGCCGCGGCCGGCGTCGACCTGTACGTGCATGCGCCGTACCGGCTGAACGTGGCGAACACGAACAACCGGATCCGGATCCCGAGCCGCAAGCTGCTCCAGCAGACCCTCGACAAGGCGGCCGAGATCGACGTCAAGGGCGTCATCGTGCACGGCGGGCACGTCGGTGACGAGGACGACCCCGAGGCCGGATTCGACAATTGGCGCAAGTGCATCGAGCGCGCCGAGCTGCCGGTCCCGTTGCTGATCGAGAACACGGCCGGCGGTGAGAACGCGATGGCCCGCCAACTGGAGCGGATCGAGCGGCTCTGGGAGGCCGTGCAGGCGTCTGGCAACGACCGCCTGGAGAACGTCGGCTTCTGCCTCGACACCTGCCACTTCCACGCGGCCGGTGAGGAGCTGCCGTCGATCGTCGAGAAGGTGCTGGCGATCACCGGCCGGATCGATCTCGTGCATGCGAACGGTTCCCGCGACGAGTTCGGCTCAGGCGCCGACCGGCACGCCAACTTCGAGGACGGACACATCGACCCGGCCCACATCGTCGCTGTCGTCGAGGCCGCCGGTGCGCCGGTCGTGGTCGAGACGCCGAACGTCGATCACGGTCAGAAGACCGACATCGACTACCTGCGCTCGCACCTGAACTAGCTACTCGCTCTTCTCGATTGTGAGGTGGTAGAGCCAGTAGGCGATGCCGAAGGGCAGTAGCAGCCCGAGCGTGGTGGTGGTGCGCGGCGGAATCAGGACGCCGACCAGCACTGCCGCCACGAACAGGATCGTCATCGCCTGGAACAGGTCGAGCCGACCGTACAGGCGGTGGTGCAGATCTGTGCGCTCCAGGGCGCACAGGGCGTAGATGCCGGCCAGGGCGAGCACGAGCAATGTCATGACGATCAGCCCGAGTACGGCGAGCGCGTCGAGGCCGGCGGTCCCGCTCAAGCTGTGCGAGTACTGGAACGCGCCGATCAGCACAGTGACCGCCGCGCAGACCCAGAACAGGCTCTTCGGGCTCTGCTTGGCCGGCCCAGGATCGGCTTCGGCGTCGGGCTCAGGTTCTGCTGGGGCCATGGCCGCGACGGTAGCGCACCGAAGGACAATGTCCGGATGCAGACCGAGGAAACCTGGGCCGAGCAGTTCCCCGAGCTCTTCGCTCCCGGCCACTGGGCCTGGGGTGAGCTCGATGTCCGCTTCAGCGTCGAGGAGCCGGCCGACGAGCTGATCAGCAACGTCCACGTGATCTGCCGGACCGACGGCGGAATCGTTGTCTGCGGCAACGACCTCGGCTGGCGCTTCCTGCCCGGCGGGACCCGTGAGCCGGACGAGACGATCGAGCAACTCGTCACCCGTGAGCTGCTCGAGGAGGCCGGTGCCAGGCTGACCGGCCCGATGACCTGGGTCGGTGCTCACCGCGCCGACCACCGCCGCCCCACGCCGTACCGGCCGCATCTCCCGCACCCGCTGTCCTACTGGGCGATTGTTGCCGCCGACGTCGTCGTCGATCAGGCTCCGACGAATCCCGACGACGGTGAGCAGGTGACGGAGGTGCTCGTGCTGCCACCGAGCCAAGCCGCCGACTGGCTGGAGGACAGCCCGGACGGCGTGATGGGGCCGGTGGTCAGACTGGCTCTGGCAATGGGGCTGGTTTAGCGGACCGCCACGGCAGGACGAACGCACTGAGCAGTGCGATCGCGCCGCCGACGTACATGACACCGCGCAGTCCCAGTACGGCGGTCAACAACCCACCGACCGCCATGAACGCGGGCTGCACGCAGCGGGAGGTGATCGACCATGACGTCAGCACGCGCGCCATGTAGTGGTCCTCGGTGACCTCCATCCGGTACGTCGCGAACGACGGGTTGAACGCACCGGCCGCGATCAGCAACGCAGTCTCGGCAACCAGCAGCCAGACGAACCCCGCCATACCGGATGGAGCCAGCGGGAGCAGCAGCGTCCACGGGGCACGCAGTACGCCGAACCACAGCAGCATCCGGTGCAGTCCGAACCGGCGGGTGAGCGCAGGCGCGATCCAGGCGCCGAGCACGCCACCGAGGCAGGAGACGCCCAGGAACACGCCGTAGCTCCACGGCGCCAGGTGGAGATCGCGCAGCATGAACACGGTCAGCAGCGGCGAGATCATCATCAGCGGTCCGCCGAAGAGCTGCGAGTTCCAGAACAGGACCGCCAGCCCGCGATTGGCGAAGATGTACTTCCAGCCGGCGCCGACGTCGCGCTTGCCGGTGTGCTCGGCGGGAGCAGGCTCCGGCTGCTGGATCCGCCGGATGCCGAAGGCCGACAGCAGGAACGACACCGCGTCCACCACGAGCGTCAGCGTGGCGCCGACCAGGCTGACGAGAGCACCACCGATCGCCGGCCCCGCGCTCATGGTCAGCCAGAAGACCTGCTCGAACTTGCTGTTCGCCTCAGCGCGTCCTTCGGGCCCGACCAGTGCCTTCAAATGCCCGCCGCTCGCACTCGTGAACGCGATCAGCGCCGCCGACTGCAGAACACCGACCACACACAGCTGTGGATAACTCAGCACGCCGAAGGCTGCGGCGACCGGCACGCTGACCAGCGCCCCGAACCGAAGGACATCCGTCGCGATCATCACCGGCCGCTTCCGACGCCGTTCGATGAAATCACCCATCGGCAGCGCGAGCACCGCGGCCGCCAGCGCCGAGACGGCGGCCAGCATCGACACCTGCAAGGTGCTGGCGTCGAGCACCAGGACGGCGATCAGCGGCAGCGCGCCGTACCCGATCCCGGACCCCAAAGCACTGACCGTGTAGGCGAACCACAACCGCTGAAAGTCCCGACCCAAAGACACCCGGCGATCGTAGGAGGACCCACCGACAGAAAGACGCCGTTCACGTCCAGCCGCTTGACTGTCAGCATCATCCACGCCCCGGGAGGATTCACCATGGACCGCAGGACCTTTCTTCGCGCCGCCGTGATCGGCACCTCCACGTCTGTCGCCTTCAGCTTCAGCGTGGCACCCCAGGCGCTCGCCTTCCCCGCCCAGACCGGCCCCAGCCCGTACGGCGGCCTCGGGGCAGCCGATGCGAACGGCCTGATGCTCCCGTCCGGGTTCACCAGTCGCGTGCTGGCCCGGTCGACGCAGACCGTGCCCGGCACCAGCTACACGTGGCACGGCGCCCCCGACGGCGGTGCGTGCTTCGCCGACGGCACCGGCTGGATCTACGTGTCGAACTCGGAGCTGAGCAGCGGTACAGGCGGAGCCAGCGCACTGCGCTTCAACAGCAGTGGCTCGGTCACCGGCGCCTACCGGATCCTCTCCGGGACCACACGCAACTGCTCAGGCGGCGCAACCCCGTGGGGCACCTGGCTGTCCGGCGAGGAGACCGACCTCGGCTACATCTGGGAGACCGACCCGACGGGCGCGACAGCCGCCGTACGGCGTCCTGCGCTCGGCCGGTTCTCGCACGAGGCCGCGGCGGTCGATCCGGACCGGCGCGTCATCTACCTGACCGAGGACGAGACGAGTGGCGGCTTCTACCGCTTCGTCCCGACCACCTGGGGCAACCTGTCCGCGGGAACCTTGCAGGTGCTGCGCGAGTCCGGCAGCACGTTGTCGTGGGTGACAGTCCCGGACCCGGACGGCAGCCCCACCCGGACCCGCAGGCAGGTGTCCGGCATGAAGGTGTTCAACGGCGGCGAGGGTTGCTACTACCGCAACGGCACCTGCTTCTTCACCACCAAGGGCGACAACCGGGTCTGGGCGTACAACGCGGTGAACAACACGATCGCCATCGCGTACGACGACGGCCTCACCTCGAACCCGCCGCTCACCGGCGTGGACAACATCACCGCCGCGGCCGTCGGCGACCTGTACGTCGCCGAGGACGGCGGCAACATGGAGATCTGCATCATCACCCCGAACGACATCGTCGCCCCGTTCCTCCGGGTGACCGGCCAGTCCGGCTCCGAGCTCTGCGGTGTCGCCTTCAACCCGGCCGGCAACCGGCTCTACTTCTCCTCGCAGCGCGGCACCAGCGGTTCGTCGAGCGGCGGCATCACCTACGAGGTCACGGGCCCGTTCCGCACCAGCTTGTGAGCCTCAGCGCAGGTTCAGACCACCGTCGAGCAGGACCACCTCGCCGGTGATGTAGCTGTTGTGGACAAGTGCTGAAATCAGATCGGCGACGTCCGCCGGCTGGGCGCCACGACGCATCGGGCTCGAGGTTTTCCACAGCTCCTGAGCGTCGGTCCAGTCGGCGGTCATCGGCGTATCCACAAGTCCAGGGGCGACGGCGTTCACCCGCACCTCTGGTCCGAGCGCGGCCGCCAGCAACTTGGTGACATGGTTCAGAGCGGCCTTGCTGGCGGCGTACGCGATCGAACTCCCCTTCGGCCGCACGCCCGCATGACTGGTCACGTTCACCACGCAACCGGTCGATTCGCGCAGCGCGGGCAAGGCCGCCGTACACAACAACCAGGGCGCGATCAGGTTGACGTCGAGCAGCCGCCGCCAGTCCGCGGCGGTCAGGCCGTCGAGCTCGGCATGCGGCACCGGCCAGCTGATCCCCGCGTTGTTCACCAGTACGTCGAGTCGCCCGTGCACGGCCAGCACGTCCGGCACCAATCGCTGTGCCGCATCGTCATCGGCCAGGTCGGCCTGGTGATAAGACCCACCGAGCTCCGCCGCGAGCGCCGTACCGGCCTCTCGGCTGACCCGCGAGTGCACGGCCACCGTGAACCCATCCGCCGCCAGCCGCCGAGCCACCCCGGCCCCGATCCCTGACACCGACCCCGTCACCAACGCCACCTTCGCCATGCCACCCACCCTAGAAAGTCGATAGCGTTCCGCGTCGGGAGTTGTTTGAGCGATTGCGGTGTTCAGGTGCGTGCATCGGGGTGCCGGAGGGGCGGCCTCGATGTTTTTCCATCGTGGCTGTTCCTCCGGTGCCGCGAGGTGCGTGCCTGGGCGCCGCAAGCGCCAAAGAACTCCCGACGCGGGACGCTATGCTCCAGCTCCGCCTCCGCCGCCCGAAAGGTCGGGAATGAACACCACCTCCTTTCTCCTCGCGGTCGTCGGGATCGCGGTCGCCACGCTCGGCGCCTTCCTGCTCACCCGGACCCGGAAGCAGCAGGTGCGAGAGGAGGTCGGCCACGCAGCCCACGTCCTCGCCCAGTTCCCGGAACCGGCGGCCTTTCCCGGCGCCCGGCGGACGACGCCCGATCCGGAGCCTGAGAGCGAGCCGGTCGACGAAGGTAGGCGCGAACCGGTCGTGGAGCCGGTCATCCCCTCCGGATGGCCTCAGCAGGGTCCGTCCAACGCCTACCCATCGCAGGGCCAGGCCTACCCTTGGCCTCCCCGTGACGAGCGGGTCCCCGAGCCGATGGACTTCGCGGAGCTGGCCCGAACCTCTCGGCAGGAGGCGGAGATCTACCTTGAGCATCACCACCTCGCGCTCAAGCACCACGCGACCTACCAGCAGGCGTCGCTGTGGGCGGGCGTGCTCGGTTTCGCGATCGTGCTCGTCGGCGGCGTCCTCACCTACGTCGCTGGTCTCGACGTCGGCGTGGTGACCGCGCTCGCGGGTGCACTTCCCGCCGTCGCGGCGGGTCTGCTGTTCCGTCAGGCCAACCTCGTCGCCGACCGTGCTGCGGAGAACCTGCGCGGGCTCGAGACCAGCGTCCGCCGGTTCAACTCGGTGCAGGCCGCCAAGGAGATCGCCGACCAGATCGCCGACGTACCGACCCGCAACCGCATGTACGAAATGATCGGGCAGCAACTGCTGGCGGATCAGGCGCGGTAGCGGAGGCCGTCCAGGAGCAGGTCGAGGAGACGGCCGGCCTGATCGCGGCGGTCGCCGGCGGCCAGGGCCACGCCGCTGAGGCTCATCAGGACATCGTCCGCGGAGATGTCGGAGCGGAGCTCGCCCGAGGCGACGCCGGCGGCCAGAAGCGGTTCGATCGCGCCGACCAGGAGCTCGAGGCTGTGGTCGTACGGGTTGGCGCCCGCGGCGATGATGGCGCGCAGCGCGTCGGCCATCCCCATTTTGGTGTGCAGGTAGTCGGCGAAGCGATCCATCCAGGCGCGCAGGGCCTCGGCGGGCGGGAGCTTGTCGAGCAGCTCAGGTGCGGCCTCGCAGACCGTCGCCAGCTCCTTGCGGTACGCCGCCTCGATCAGCGCCTCGCGAGTCGGGAAGTGCCGGTAGAGCGTGCCGATGCCGACGCCGGCGTCCTTGGCGATGCCCTCGAGCGTCGCCTCCAGCCCGCACTTCGCGAACGCCCGAGCCGCCGCGGCCAGTACCTGGTCGCGGTTGCGCTGCGCGTCGGCCCGTAACGGCTTGGCCTTCGGCTCCGTCATGTCCCCCCTCCTAAGACCCCAAAACCTAGCGGACTTGATATCCGGAGGTGCCTCCGCTTAACTGGATTTATCCGGAGGCTCCTCCGGATCAACAGTAGCTCGCAGAACGGACGAACTCCTGATGAGCAGAATCACCACCCCCTTCGGATACACCTCCACGGCCGCCGAGGTGCTCGCGGGCGTCGACCTGAGCGGCCGCCGGGCCGTCGTCACCGGCGGCGCCTCCGGGATCGGCGTCGAGACCGTCCGGGCGCTGGCCGGGGCCGGTGCCGAGGTCACGCTGACCGCCCGCGACCAGGTCGTCGGCGAGCGGGTCGCCGCCGGAATCATCGACTCCACCGGCAACAATCACGTGTACGTCGCCCCGCTCGAGCTGGCCGATCGCGCCTCCGTGCGCGCTTTCGCGGCGAACTGGACCGGCCCGCTGCACATCCTGATCAACAACGCCGGTGTGATGGCCGAGCCACTGAACCGCACAACCGAGGGCTGGGAGCACCAGTTCGCGACCAACCACCTCGGCCACTTCGGTCTCGCGCTCGGCCTGTACGACGCCCTGGCCGCGGCCGGCGGCGCCCGGATCGTCTCGGTCAGCTCGAGTGCGCATCTGTTCTCGGACATCCAGTTCGACGACATCCACTTCGAGAACCGCCCGTACGACGAATGGTCGGCGTACGGGCAGTCGAAGACCGCGAACGTCCTGTTCGCGGTCGAGGCGGCCAAGCGCTGGGCGAGTGCGGGCATCACCGCGAACGCCCTGATGCCGGGCGGAATTCGCACGGCTCTGCAGCGTCACGTCGAGGGCAACCTGACGCCGGAGCTGCAGAAGACGTTCGACAGCTTCGCCTGGAAGACCACCGAGCAGGGTGCAGCCACCTCGGTCCTGCTGGCCGGGTCCCCGCTGGTCGACGGCGTGACCGGTCTGTACTTCGAGGACAACAACGAGGCGCTGCCCAACGTTCCGGGCGAGAACACGGGCGTCGCGCCGTACGCGCTGGATCCGGAGTCGGCCACTCGGTTGTGGGACCTGTCCGAGCGGTTGGTTTGATCACGGGACCGGCTCAGCTGGGGTTCCTCAGACTGGGCCGGTAACCTGAGCGACCGTGAGTGACTTGAGCATCCGGATCATCTCGGCCGACGAACACGCCGCCTATCTCGCGGCGCGTCCGTCGGCCAGCTTCTTGCAGACGCCTGGCTGGGCGGCGGTGAAGAGCGAGTGGAAGGCCGAGTCACTGGGCTGGTACGAACCGGCCAACCCGGCGGAGCTGGTCGGCGTCGGCCTGGTGCTGTACCGGCAGATGCCGAAGGTGAAGCGCTACCTGGCCTACCTGCCCGAGGGCCCGGTGGTGGACTGGGACGCGATCGACCTCGGTCGCTACCTGCGGCCGCTGGCCGAGCACGCAGCGGCGCAGGGTGCGTTCGGGATCCGGATGGGTCCGCCGGTGCCGACCCGGCGCTGGAGCGCCAAGACCATCAAGGACGCGATCGCCGGCGGCCAGCAGCCGCGGCTCGGCGATGTCCGCCCCGACGTGATCGAGCCGTCGGGCGCGACCGTCGCGAACCAGCTGCGCGCGCTGGGCTGGAAAGCCCCGCGGGTCGGCGAGGGTTTCGCGGCCGGGCAGCCGCAGTACGTGTTCCAGGTCCCGCTGGCCGGTCGCGGCCCGGACGACCTGCTGAAGAACATGAACCAGCTCTGGCGGCGCAACATCAAGAAGGCCGACAAGATGGGCGTCGAGGTCTCGCAGGGCGGACCCGAGGACCTGAAGGCCTTCCACCAGCTGTACGTCGAGACGGCCGAGCGGGACCACTTCACCCCGCGGCCGCTGCCGTACTTCGAGAAGATGTACTCGGCGATGGCGAACCAGCCCGCCGATTGCTGTGACTTCCGGGTCTACAACGCCCATCACGAGGGCGATCTGGTCGCGTCGACGATCTGGATCCGGGTCGGCGGTCATTCGTGGTACTCCTACGGTGCCAGCTCGACCGCCAAGCGGGACGTGCGCGGATCGAACGCGATCCAGTGGCGCATGATGTCGGACGCACTCGAATCCGGTGCGACCGTGTACGACCTACGGGGCATCACCGACACCTTGGACCCGAACGACCCGCACGTCGGGCTGATCCAGTTCAAGGTCGGCACCGGCGGCGAGGCCGTCGAGTACGTCGGTGAGTGGGATCTGCCGTTGAACAAGGCGCTCTACACCGCATTCGACCTCTACATGAGACGGCGTTGACACCATGCCCCTGACCCTGCACGTCGATTCCGATCGATGGCGCGATCACCTCCGTTCCACGTGGAACCCCGATATCGTCCCGGTGGCCAAGGGCAACGGGTACGGGTTCGGCAACCATCGGCTGATCGCGGAGTCGCGCGCGCTCGGCGCGCGGACCGTCGGTGTCGGCACCTACTTCGAGGTGCCCGCGGACCCGCGTGAGGACGTCGTCGTCCTGACGCCGTGGCGGCCGTTCCTGGAGATGTCGCACAGCAAGAACGTGATCCACACGGTCAGCCGGCTGGCCGACCTGGTCTCGATCCCGGCCGGCAGCCGGGTGCTGATCGAGGTCCAGACGTCGATGCGCCGGCACGGGATCGGCGCCCGCGAACTGCGCCATACGATGCTGCTGAACGCGCTCGACCGGATCCGTTTCGAGGGCTGGTCGCTGCACTTCCCGATGGGCGCCGGCGGTACGTCGGCCAACGTCCGCGAGGCAGCCCAGCTGGCCAAGGCGGCGACCGACGTACGGCGTGGTGCGCTGTGGGTGTCGCACGTTCCGGCGCAGAAGCTCGGTGACATCGGCGAGAACGTGAAGCTCCGGATGGGTACGGCGCTCTGGCTCGGCGACCGTGGTGCGCTCACGGTCCGCGCGACCGTGCTCGACGTGCACTCGGTCCGTCGGGGTGAGCGGGTCGGCTACCGGCAGCGCCGGGTCAGCGGGGACGGCCACATCCTGGTCGTGTCCGGTGGCACCGCGCACGGTGTCGGCCTGGAGGCCCCGACCGCGGCGGCCACCGTCCGCCAGCGCGCGATCGCGATGGCGAAGGGCAGCCTCGACGCAGCCGGGATGGCACTCTCACCGTTCACCATCGAGGGCAAGCAGCGCTGGTTCGCGGAGCCGCCGCACATGCAGGCGAGCATGCTGTTCCTGCCGTCGGCGGTGGCGCCCCCGGCGGTCGGCGACACGATCGGTGTCGACGTCCGCTTCACCACCACCTCGTTCGACAAGGTCTCGATGGACTAATTGCGGCCCAGCAGTACGTCGATGCGGTCGCTGGCCGCGTCGGCGTCCCGGATCACCTTGGCGGTGTCGACGCCGACCAGGTGGCCGTCACGCTTGACGGCGACGCCGTTGACGAAGACCCACTTCACGTTGACGGGCTGGGCGTTGAAGACGAGCTGGCTGACCCAGTTGCCGTTGGGTGCGAAGTTGAGGGCCTGCGGGTCGATGATCTGCAGGTCCGCCTTCTTACCCGGGGTCAGCGAGCCGATCTCCTTGTCGATCCCGAGCGCCTCGGCGCCACCGAGAGTGGCCATCCGCAGTACGTCGGCCGGCTGCGGGTAGCGGGTCGGGTCCATCGCGGTGGCGCGCTGGAGGCCTACCGCGGCGCGCATGTCGTTGAACATGTCGGTGGTGTCGTTCGTACCGCCGTCGATGCCGAGACCGACCTTGATTCCGCGCGACGCCATCTCCGGCAGCCTGATGACGCCGGACGCCAGGCGCATGTTCGAGAGCGGGTTGTGCGCTACCCGGATGTCGTTGGCGGCCAGCTCGTCGAGCTCCGCGTCGGTCATCTGGACGGCATGGTTCATCAGCAGACCAGGCCGCATGGCGCCGACCTTGCGCAGCGCTTCCATCTGGCCGGTGGCCGGGTCGGTCTTCGACTCGTGCACGTGCACGTTCAGCGCGACGCCGAGCTCCTTGGCCAGGTTCTCAGCGGCGGCCGTGCTGGCGAGGTTCTGCAGGGTGGGGTGCTGGCCGACCTGCAGGTGAGCCAGCGGGTTCGGATCGATGACCTCCTTCTTCACCCGGCGGATCTCGTCGAGGGTGGCCGGCTTGGTGTTGGCCGTGTACGAGAAGAAGAAGCGCAGCTTCGAGTCCGCGAGGGCCTTCAGGCTGCCGTTCGCGAAGTCGGCCGAGAAGCTGTGCGACCAGTCGGTCGTGGTGGTGATGCCGGTGCCGATCGCGTCCAGCGCGGAGAGCCTCGTGCCGGCGTACCCCTCGGCGTACGCCGGCTGGTTGCCGTACAGCGGGAGCACACACTCGGCGAGCCAGCCGTTGAGCTCCTTGTCGGTGGCACAACCGCGGATCAGCGACTGCCAGGTGTGCGTGTGCAGGTCGACGAAGCCGGGCATCACGATCTTGCCGCGACCATCGATCACCCGCGCGCCGGCGGTGGCCGGCAGGTCCTTGCCGACGGCGGTGATGGTGTTCTTCGTCATCAGTACGTCGGCATCCTGCAGCATGCCGAGCGCACCCTGACCAACGGCCGGATCCATCGTGAGGACCATCGACGCGTCGCGGATCAGCACCTTCGCGGTGCCGTCGTAGCCGGCGATGTCGAGCTGGTCGGACCCGTGCAGCTGGTTGGCACCCAGCGGTACGGCGAGACCGGCCAGCATGGTGAAGCCAAGAGCGAGAGCGCGGCGCCTGGTGAACATGGGCGAGAACCTCGATCGGGAGAGGGACGGGGCCGCCCGAACCTAACTCTTGGCGGGTTCTGCGCCCCACTCTTTTCCAGCCCGATCGAATCTTGTGAACGTGCCGCTGCCTGATCGAGCAGCATCTTGACTTCAGGTGCACCTGAAGTTGCAGGGTGATGCCATGGGGTTTCTGGAACGGATCGAGGAGCGGCCCGGAGCCGCTGAGCTGCGCGCCGAGTCGTACCGGCTACTCGGCCTGAAGCGCGGCGCGAGCGTGGTCGACGTGGGCTGTGGTGCCGGGCACGCCGCCGAGGAACTGGCGGCCAAGAGGCTGAAGGTGACCGGGCTGGATCCCGACCCGGAGGCGGTCGAGGCGGCCCGGACGCGGGTCCCAGGCGCGATGTTTCACGTGGCACGCTCCGACGACCTGCCGCTCGCCGACGGATCGATGGACGGCTACCGCGCGCTCCGCCTCTTCCACCTGCTCGACGACCCGGTGCCGACGATCCTCGAGGCCTATCGGGTCCTGCGGCCCGGCGGGCAGATCGTGGTCGGCGGTCAGGACTACGGGTTCCTGCTGATCGACAGCTCCGATCAGGACCTCACCGACGTGATCCTGCTCGGACTCGAATCCCGCTCGGTCGCGCCCCGCGCCGTACGGAATCTCCGCGATCTTCTCCTCGACGCCGGCTTCCACGACCCCGAGGTCGTCGTCCACAACGACGTCCTCACCGACCACGCCGGCATGGCCCCGCAACTCGCGGCCGCCGCAACCGCAGCCGTCGACAAGGCCCTCATCACCCGGGACGACGCCGACGGCTGGCTGGCCGAACAGAAGGAGCGCGGCCGCACCGACCGCTTCCTCGCAGTCCTCCCGACCCTGCTGGTCGCCGCCCGCCGCTAGCCCGGACCTCCGTCAGCCCGTCCACGCGATCACCAACCGCACCGGCGCCCCAGCCACCGTCCCCGGCCCTTCCCCAACTCGTTGGCTATCCCCTCAGGTGGAGGGTTGCCCATCGAGACTTTCAGTGGGCACCCCCCCAGCCCAGTCG
>NZ_SMKA01000268.1 GCF_004348455.1 Kribbella albertanoniae | reverse complement strand
ACTTCACCCCCGAGTCCACGGCCGCCCTCGTCGAAACCACCCCGCCCAAAGCCGGCGACCTCCTAGAACACCTCACCGACCTCCACCTCCTCGAGTCCCACACCCCCGGCCGCTACCACTTCCACGACCTAGTCCGCGCCTACGCCCACGAGCTCGCCCAGCAACTCCCTGCCGGCGCACGCACCGCCGCCATCGACCATCTCCTGGCCTTGTACCTCGGAGTCGCCTGGCGAGCCGCCGACCTCGCCGATCCGAAGGCCGCCCGCAACGCCTGGTCCGGACGCCCGCCGGTGCCGGCGTTTCCGGTCCTCAACACATCCGAGGAAGCTCTCAGCTGGATCGACGGCGAACTGGCCAACTACCTCGCGGTCATCGACCAGTCCGCCGGCCTGGGCGACCGCGACGAGATAGCGGCCGGTCTGGTGATCGGGCTCTACAGCTACTTCGTCATGCGCGGCAGCTTCACCGAGTGGCTTCCTGCAATTGACCAAGTAGCCGACGGCCAGATCGACGGTTGGACGCTTGCACAGCTCCACGCCGACGCAGCTATTGCCTTGGCTTCTGCTGCGCGATACGAGGAGGCCGCAGTCCGGTTCGGTCAGGCCCGGGACGCCTTCACCACCATCGGGAACGTCCGCGGTGTCTCACTCGCGACGAACAACACAGCTCGCCTCCTCATACGGATGCATCGATATGCGGAGGCACTTCCGATGGCAGAACGGGCTTTGGCCATCAACAAGCAGCTCGGTGACGAGCGCGCCATGGCAGCCGCGTACTGCACGCTCGCCGAGGTAAACACAGAGCTCGGCAATTGGGCCGCCGTCCGGGAAGTTGTTGACGCCGGCATCGAACTCTTCGCGAACGTCGGCGATCTGGCCGGCATCGCGAACCTGCGGATCGAGGGCGCCTGGGCCCGAGTCCGATCGGGCCGATCCGAAGGTGCGGTCGAAGACATCGTTCGGTCGTTGTCTGAGCTCGAGGCTCTGGGGCTCCGCAGCTTCGTCTGCGATGCGCACTGGATTCTCGGAATGAGCTATCTCGTCCTCAACGAAGTCGATCGCGGTATCGAGCAGGCTGAATTGGCGCTGGAGATCGCGCTGGACGCCGATGATCGCCGACGAGAGGCACAGATTCGACTCCTACTGGGCGAGCTGCTGAGCCGTGTCGGCGACCGCGACGACGCCGCCGCCAATCTCGAGTCCGCACTCGCCTTTTACCGGCAGCACCATCCAGGCCAGGCCGTCGCTGCCCAGACTCTATTGAACGAGGTCCAGAACGCAACCAGCGCCTGACAGTTTCGTCAGGCGCTGGTCGTAAAGCTGGTTCGGTTAGTTGCCGGCTTGGTTCGTCGCCGCGGGGGTGGTGGAGACCTCGCCAGCCTGGTTTTCCGGGAAGTGGCAGGCCGCCTGGTGGCCGGGGGCCAACTGGAGGAGCGGGGGCTCTACCGTTTTGCAGATGTCCTGGGCTTTCCAGCAGCGGGTGTGGAAGCGGCAGGCGGGCGGCGGGTTGATCGGGCTCGGTACGTCGCCTTCCAGGCGGATGCGCTTGACGTTGCCCTTGCGCTTGGTGTCCGGGACCGGAACCGCCGACAGCAGCGCGACCGTGTATGGGTGCATCGGGGTCTCGTAGAGGCCGACGCGGTCGGCGATCTCGACGATCTTCCCGAGGTACATCACCGCGACTCGATCGGACACGTGCCGCACGACCGACAGGTCGTGCGCGATCATCACGTAGGTGAGGTCGAACTCGTTCTGCAGGTCCTCCAGCAGGTTGACGACCTGAGCCTGGATCGACACGTCCAGCGCCGACACCGGCTCGTCCGCCACGATCAGCTTCGGGCGCAGCGCGAGCGTGCGCGCGATACCGATGCGCTGCCGCTGACCGCCGGAGAACTCGTGCGGATAACGGTTGTAGTGCTCGGGGCTCAGACCCACCAGCTCGAGCAGCTCCTGCACCGCGCGCTTCACGCCGTGCTCGGTCTTCACGTTCTGCAGCCGGTACGGCGCTCCGACGATCTTGCCGACGGTGTGCCGCGGGTTCAGCGAACCGTACGGGTCCTGGAAGATCATCTGTACGTCGCGGCGCAGCGGCCGCATCTTGCCTTCGCTGAGGTGGCTGATGTCGCGACCCTCGAACACGATCTTGCCCGCGGTCGGCTCCAGCAGCCGGGTCAGCAGCCGCCCGGTCGTGGTCTTGCCACAGCCGGACTCCCCCACCAGCGACAACGTCTCGCCGCGGGTGACATTGAACGTCAGACCGTCAACAGCCTGTACGGCGCCAGTCTGCCGCTGCAGCAGGCCCTTGCGAATCGGGAAGTGCTTCACCAGCCCGTCGACCGACAGCAACTCCTCGCCGATGGCCGGTGCTTCCACGCCCGGGACGGCGGTGGGATCGATCTCTTCAATAGTCACAGTGTCGTCCCGTTCACAGCTTCGGCTTGATGTCGGTCTCCCACGCGTGCTGGCGCTCCTTCGGGGAGAGATGGCACGCGACCTTGTGGCCGGCGCCGATGTCGAGCAGCTCGGGGCGTTCGGTCTCGCTGGCGCCGCCGTTCAGGTGTGCGTAGTTGCAGCGCGGGTTGAAGGCGCAGCCCTTCGGCACGTTGATCAGGCTGGGCGGCGTGCCCTTGATCGGGATCAGCCGCTCGGTACGTTCCCGGTCGATCCGCGGCATCGAACCCAGCAGACCCCAGGTGTACGGGTGCTGCGGGTTGTCGAAGATGTCCTCCGCCGTCCCGTACTCGATCGCGCGCCCGCCGTACATCACCTGGATGTCGTCGGCGAGCTCGGCCACCACACCGAGGTCGTGCGTGATGATGATGACGGCCGAGTTGAACTCGCGCTGCAGGTCCCGGATCAGGTCCAGGATCTGCGCCTGCACGGTCACGTCGAGCGCGGTGGTCGGCTCGTCGGCGATCAGCAGGTCGGGGTCGCACGACAGCGCCATCGCGATCATCGCGCGCTGCCGCATACCGCCGGAGAACTGGTGCGGGTAGGCGTCCACCCGCTTGTCGGGCTGCGGGATGCCGACCCGGTCGAGCATCTCGATCGCGTGCTTGCGCGCGACCTGCTTGCTCACCTTGTTGTGCACCCGGTACGCCTCGACGATCTGCGTCCCGACCGTGTAGAAGGGGTGCATCGCCGACAGCGGGTCCTGGAAGATCATCGCCATCCGCTTCCCGCGGAGCAGCCGGACCTCCTCGGGCGTCGAGGACACCAGGTCCTGACCGTCGAGGAAGATCTGACCGCTGATCTTGGCCACGCCGCGCTTGTGCAGACCCATGATCGACAGGCTGGTCACGCTCTTGCCGGAGCCGGACTCCCCCACGATGCCGAGGGTCTTGCCGCGCTCGAGCTGGAACGAAATCCCGTCGACCGACTTGACGACGCCGTCGTCGGTCGGGAAGTGCACCTTCAGATCGCGGACGTCGAGGAACGCCTCGCCGCGCTCGATCCGCTGGACGGTCCCTTGAACGGTGTTATCTGCGGGTTCGGTCACGAGATGCGCACCCTCGGGTCGACGACGGCGTACAGGAGGTCAACGATCAGGTTCGCCAGCACGATGAAGAACGCCGCGACCAGCGTCACACCGAGCACCTTCGGCAGGTCGTTCACCCGCAGCGCGATGACGGCGTACTGACCGATCCCCGGCAGCGAGAACGTCGTCTCGGTGAGGATCGCGCCGCCCATCAGCAGGCCGAGGTCCAGACCGAAGATCGTCAGGATCGGTGTCAGTGCCGAGCGCAGGCCGTGTTTCATCACGACCGTCCGCTCGGTCAGGCCCTTGGCTCGAGCGGTCCGGACGAAGTCCTCGTTCATCGTCTCGAGCATGCCGGCCCGGGTGAGCCGCGCGTACGACGCGGCGTACAGGAAGGCCAGTGTCACCCAGGGAAGGATGAGGTCGTACGCCCACCAGACGGGATTTGTTTCGTCCAGTGGGTTGGTACCGCCCTGGGCTGTCCAGCCGAGTCCGTAACTGAAGATCGACAGTGACAGCAGGCCGGTGAAGAAGATCGGCAGCGAGACACCGGCCAGCGCGACCGACATCAGCGACCGGTCCAGGACCGAGCCGCGTTTGAGGGCCGAGATGATGCCGGTGCCGACACCGGTGATCAGCCAGATGAACGCCGCACCACCTGCCAGCGAGGCGGTGACCGGTATTCGCGCGACCAGGTCCGGCCACACCGGCTGCTGGGTCAGGAACGAATAGCCGAAGCACGGCGCCGGGCAGTGCTCGGTCGCCGGACCGTAGTTGTATTCCTGCCCGACGAACAGACCCTTCACGAAGCGGCCGTACTGCTCGTAGAGCGGATCGGTGAAGCCGAGCCGAACAGCGGTCTCGTGGATCTGCGCCGCCCCCGCGCTCTTGCCGACATAGCGGGACGCCAGGTCGTCGGCGGTCGCGCCGCCGAGCTTGGGGACCAGGAAGAAGATCGCGAATGTCACGGCCGTGACGATGAAGAGCAGGATTACTGCTCCGATCACCCGGCGGACCAGATATGCGAACACCGTGCTCGGCGTGGTGGCCGGCGATCATCGCTGATCACCGGCCACCGTCAGCCTTCACCTACCTCTGCTGAGCGATTTCGGTTGGTTGGTCAGAGCAACGACTTACTTGAGGCCGATGCCCGCGTAGTCGTACATGTTCTGACCGGCGTTGGTGAAGACGTTGGCCACGGTGTCCGGACGGTACAGCAGGCCCTTGGCCCAGATACCCGGCAGCACGCCCGCCTGCTCCATGACCTTCTTGTCGACGTCGACCCAGTACTGGTTGCGCTTGGTCTCGTCGGTCTCGGCCATCGCCTTGTCGATCAACTGGTCGACCTCGGGGATCCGGACGCCGAGGTTGGTGTTTCCACCGGTGGCGCGGATGGTCCGGCTGTCCACGATCTGCTGCAGGAAGCCGAAGCCGTCGTTCCAGTCCGCACCCCAGCTGTAGACGATCAGGCCGAGCTTGTTCGTCTTCGCGAAGTCCGGCTTGCCCGCGTACAGCTTGGTGTAGTCGCTGGTCGGGTACGGCTTGGTGGTCAGCGTGATGCCGGCCTTCTTCAGCGACTGCTGCAGGGTCTCGGCAACGGCCTTCTCCTTGTTGCGGTCACCGCGGAAGGCGATGTTGATCGCGAAGCCGTTCGGCTGACCACACTGCTTCAGCTCGTCCTTGGCCTTCTCGACGTTACCGTTCTTGTCGGCCTCGAAGCCGTAGTCGTC
The DNA here is from genome assembly GCF_004348455.1 of Kribbella albertanoniae. GTDB lineage: Bacteria > Actinomycetota > Actinomycetes > Propionibacteriales > Kribbellaceae > Kribbella > Kribbella albertanoniae. The sequence continues at coordinate 7,512 of NZ_SMKA01000268.1, read as the reverse complement.
GAACTTCTGCGAGCCGAGGACCGACGGCGGCATCAGGTTCGTCGCGATGTCGCCACCGATCGGGCCACCGTAGGCACGCTGGTAACCCTCGTGGTCGGCAGCGTAGAGAATCGCCTTGCGGCAGTGCACGTTGTCCAGCGGCGGGACCTCGGTGTTCAGCACCGTGAAGTTCAGGCGCGGGGCCGGCACGTTGTCCGTGTGCGCCTTCAGCTTCGGGTCGGCCAGCACCTTCGCCTGGGTCTCCGGCTGCACACCGGTACCGGCGAGGTCGACGTCGAGGTCACCGGCGATCAGCCGGTTGTCGATGTCGGTGCCCTCGACGTTGTACGCAATGGTGTACTTGTCCGGCAGCGCGTTACGGCCCGAGTCCGGGTCGGTGGACGCGTCGTAGTTCTCGTTGCGGACCAGATCGAAGCCCTTGTTCGGGTCGTAGGAACCGAACTTGTACGGACCGGTCGCCATCGGGTGTTCCTTGTACTTCGCACCGGTGTCCTTCGCCTGCGGGACCGGAGCGGTCGACGGCAGCTGCGCGAAGTAGTCGAAGCTCGAGAACGGCTTCTTCAGGTGGAAGACGATGGTCTGGTCGTCCGGCGTCTCGATCGCCTTCGCGACGCCCGCCAGGGTCTTGTCCTTGTAGACGCTGAAGCCCTCGGGGACGTCCAGCAGGAAGTCGTTGAAGTACGTCGGGCCGCTCGGCAGCGTCGCCTTGTCCAGCGACCGTGCGACGCCGTACTTGACGTCCTTCGACGTCACCGGCGTGCCGTCCTCGAACTTGATGCCCTTACGGATCTTGTAGGTCCAGGTCTTGGCACCGTCACTCGGCACTCCAGGAGCCTCGGCCAGGTCCGGAACCGGCTTGCCGCCCTCCTCGCCCGGAGTCGCCTTGAACGTCATCAGCGGACGGACGTAGGTCCGCACCAGGTTCCAGGACAGACCGTAGTAGGTGTCACCCGGGTCGGTGGAGTCGTACGCCTCGGAGATCGCCATCCGGAGCGTGCCACCCTTTTTGGTGCTCGGGCTGAAGTTCTTGTCGACGGCTGCGTTGGCCTCCGCCGTGGCGCCGCCTGCGCTGCTGCCACCACCAGGCGTGGCCTTCGGTCCCCCGCAAGCCGCCAGACTCAAGGCGACGGCCGCAGCGACGGCTACTGCCGTCGTGATGCGTTTCCGACTCATCTCTTGTTGCACCCCTTTGTGTGGTGAGAGCTGCGCTTGCACACGGCTCCCGGTTGTGGAGAGAAGTACTACCGCGACCGCGGGTCCAGCGCGTCGCGCAACCCGTCGCCGAACAGGTTGAAGGCCAGCACCGTGGCGAAGATCGCCAGGCCCGGCGGGATCATGTACATCGGGTCGACCTGGTACCACTTCGAGGCGATCGACAGCATGTCGCCCCAGCTGGCCGTCGGCGGACGAACACCGACGCCCAGGTAGGACAGACCGGCCTCGAACAGGACGTTGGTCGGGATCAGGAGCGTCGCGTAGACCAGGATCGGCGCGATCAGGTTCGGGAGCAGCTCGGTGAACAGGATGTACGGGCGGCGCGCGCCGAGGCTGCGGGCCGCGTCCACGAACTCACGCTCGCGCAGCGACAACGTCTGGCCCCGGATGATCCGGCCGATGTAGGGCCAGCTGAAGAAGCCGATGATGAAGACGATCAGCGCCACCCGCAGCGGGTCGCCGGTCAACCCGAGGACCGAGTCCGGGATCGCGCCGACCAGCGCCAGTGCGAACAGCACCAGCGGGAAGGCCAGGAAGATGTCCATCAAGCGGCTGATCAGTGTGTCGACCCAGCCACCGAAGTAGCCGGCCACGACGCCCAGCACGACACCGATCACCACGGACAGCATCGTCGCCAGTACGGCGATCAGCAGCGAGATCCGGGCGCCGTACAGGATCCGGGCCAGGATGTCGCGGCCGTTGACCGGCTCGATCCCGAGCGGGTGGTCCCAGCTGATGCCGCCGAGGCGGCCGATCGGGGTCTGCAGCGACGGGTCCACCAGATCCTGGTGGAAGTCGTTCGGGGTGATACCGATGAGCTTGCAGATCAGCGGCGCGAAGATCGCCACGATGATCAGCAGGATGACGAAGACGCCACCGGCGATCGCGATCTTGTCGCGCTTCAGCCGCATCCAGGAGATCTGCCAGAGCGACCGGCCCTCGATCTTCTGGACTCCGTCGAGGACGGCCTCCGGCTGGGCCGCCGCCGACCCCGGTTCGACCTCGAGTGGTGCGCTCACGCGATGCGACTCCCCTGCCTCATTCGGTTGAACCGGAACGAAATCCGGTATGGCTGCCGCCTTAACCTGCCGCCATTACGGTCTGGAGTCAAACGCCGAATGCGGTGCGTTGCCCGATCGTGATCGCGAGGAAATCGTCCCGTATCGTGGACGTTTTCCGCAGTAAAGCACGCCTTCTACCGAGGGTCGCGGTTACCTCGCAAAACGTTACTGTCATGGCATCTTTGTGTCATTTACGCAGGCCGGACAGATGCAAAAACGCCAGCGGATCCAGTGCTCCGGAGACGCCTTCCACCTCATGATCGACGACTACGCTGAGTCGCCCCTGCCAGATCGGTACAACCGGCACCTCCCGGGCGAATACGCCCTGCAACTGCTCCAGGAGCTCCGCACGCTTGATGCCGTTCTGCTCGACTCTTTCCTGCTGCAGCAGCTTTGTCGCGGCGGCCGAACGGTACCCGTTCGGGAACGGGTCACTGACCCCGAGGAACGGCGCCAGGAAATTGTCCGCATCCGGGTACTCCGCGGTCCACCCCGCGAGGTACAGGTCGAAGACACCCGAGCGGATCAACTGCTGGTACGCCGGCCACTCCGCGCTCCGCAAGGTCACCCGGAACAGCCCCGAAGCGTCCAGCTGCCGCTTCAGCTCCAGCGCCTCACCCTTCGACCCCGGACCGAACCGGGTCGGCGTCCACCCGAGCGTCAGCGGCACCGGCCCCTTGACGCCCCCCGCCTTCAAGATCGCCGCTGCGGCTGCCTTACTCGGCTGCTTGTACTCCGACCGGTACGCATCCGTCGCGCCACCGAAGTTCGGCGGCACCATCGAGTACAGCGGGCTCACGTGCTCGGCGTACGCCTTCTTCACCAGCGCCGGCCGGTCGATCAGCTGCGCGACAGCACGCCGTACGGCGAGTTTGCGCGAGGTCACCGACTTCATTTGGAACGCGACGAACTGGATCACCGCATCCTCGGACTCGATCACCTGCACGCCGCTCATCGACCGGATGTTGTCGAGCTGACCGATCGTGAACCCGCGGTACGCCAGGTCCGCCTTGCCCATCGCTTGGTCCAGCGCCACCGCGTCCTTGACCAGCGCGATCTGCACCCCGTCATTCTGCGCAGCGCGAGACCCCTTGTACGCCGCGAACCGCGCCAGCGTGACCGACTCCCCCGGCCGGTACGCGGTCAACTGATACGGCCCGCTGCCGATCGCCGTCGAGTCGAGCAGCTTCTTGACCGGGTACGCCTCCTCGTCCACGATCGACGCGCCGGTCGTGGTCAATAGATAAGGAAGCCGGGCATCCGGAGCCTTCAGATTGAAGACCGCGGTCAGCTCGTCCGGCGTACTCACCGAGGTCACCGAGGTGAACAGTGGCGCCGGCCCACCCGGAGTCTTCAGGGTCAGCATCCGGTCGAAACTGAACCGCACGTCCGACGAGGTCAACGGATGCCCGTTCGGGAAGGTCAGGCCCTCCTTCAAACTGCACGTGTACGTCGTCGGCGAATCGAACTGGCAATCCGCGGCATCCGGTACCGGGGTCGGTTTCCCCGGCAGGATCGTCAGCAGGGTCTGGTAGAGATTCGCCTGCACGGTCCGCGAACCGACGTCGTACGGACCGGCCGGATCGAGTGAGCTGATCGTGTCGGTGGTCGCCAGCCGCAGCACCATCGCCTTCGGCGTGGTCGCCCCGGTGTGCGGCGCGTTGTCGTCCGGCTCACCGCACGCGACCAGGCCGACGCCCAGCCCACCGACCGCAGCGGTCACCACCAACCGCCGCCACAACTCGCTCACCATGTCACCTTCCCCAGCCCACTGTGTTCACCCTGGGCCTTCTCTTCAGCCCAAGCAACGCCCCCGAGGGCACCAAGTGACGGTAACGCCTCAGGAGAGCAACTGCCGCAGTGACTCCGGAGTCACGGCTTCCAATGAACCGACGATCAGACGGCGCGGTGCCTCCGGGATCGGCACCCAGTGCGGGACCGCGATCACGTACGCGCCGGCCGCCGTACCGGACTCTGTGCCCGTCATCGAGTCCTCGATCACCGCACACTGCGTCGGATCGACCCCGAGCTTTGCAGCCGCGGTCAGATAAGGCTCGGGATGCGGCTTGCCGTTCGTCACCTCGTCACCGGCGATGATCACGTCGAACGGATCGTCGGGCAGATGACTGAGCACCGCGTCGATCATCACCCGGTACGACGCCGACACCAGCCCGCACGGTACGTCGGCCTTGCGCAGCGCCTGGAGGAGTTCGAGCGCACCCGGCTGGAACTCGACCTCCCGGCGCAGCGAGTCGATCACCTCACTGAAGATCCGCTCGGCCAACTCCTCGCCGGTGATCACACCGGCCGGCAGCGCCGCCAGCCAAACCTGGACAGCGTCGCGCAGATCGCTCCCGATCAGCCCGAGACTGTCCTCGTCGGTCCAGGCCCCACCGAGCTCGGGCAGCACCCGCAGCTGCACCTCTGCCCAGACCTTCTCCGAGTCGACCAGCGTTCCGTCCATGTCCCAGAGCACGGCCTGCAGCACGGCTCCCCCTCCACTTTGTTTTGGTCTTCCGGAACCATTTTCCTTCTGCGTACGCCGACACGTTCCGCCGGGGGTGCTGCCGACACGTCCCGCTTCGCGGTTAGGCCTGCGCGTGGCGTGAACGAACCACGTAGGCTGGCAGTCCGGATTCCGGCACCCTGCCGGATGGCTAACAGACGACAGGGGGCCTGCGAGTGGTTGATCTCGCGAACCTGAGGGACCCGGTCGTGATCGCGGCGTTCGCGGGCTGGAACGACGCCGCCGAAGCGGCCACCGGAGCGGTCGACCACCTGATCGAGGAGTGGAACGCCGAGCTCGTCACCGAGATCGACCCGGAGGAGTACTACGACTTCCAGGTGAACCGGCCCGAGGTCGGTTTCGACGAGAACGGCGACCGCCAGCTGACCTGGCCGACGACCCGGGTCTACGTGGCCCAGCCGGCCGACACCGACCGCGACGTGCTGCTGATCCGCGGAATCGAGCCGAACATGCGCTGGCGCGGCTTCGCCCAGGAGCTGCTCGAGGTGGTCGACGAGTCCAACGCCCAGATCGTCGTCGTACTGGGTGCCCTGCTCGCCGACTCCCCGCACACCCGGCCGATCCCCGTCTCGGCGACCTCCTCGGACGAGGCACTGAGTGCATCGTGGAGCCTGGAGCCGTCGACGTACGAAGGCCCCACCGGCATCACCGGCGTCTTCGGCGACCTCTGCGGCGCCCTCGGCGTACCGGCTGTGTCCATCTGGGGCGCGATCCCGCACTACATCGCCGGCTCCCCCTGCCCGAAGGCGTCGCTGGCGCTGCTGAGCAAGATCGAGGCCCTGCTCGACCTGCAGATCCCCGAGGGCGAGCTGCCCGAGATGGCCCGCGCGTGGCAGCGCGGCGCGGACGAGCTGAGCGAAGAGGACCCCGAGGTCGCGGAGTACGTGCACTCCCTGGAGGAGCAGCGCGACACCGCCGACCTGCCGGAGGCCTCGGGCGACGCGATCGCCGCGGAGTTCGAGCGGTACCTACGCCGGCGGAACAAGAACCATCCGGATACGCCTTAGAGTTTTTGCTACTCGCGGGTCACCTACCGTGGCGTAACGCCCTGGATCGGCCTATTGTCGTCGTCGGACGATAGGCCGGTTACGGGGAGCTAGTCAGATGCGCAGGTCGCGGGGTGAGGACGGCAGCAGCTCGATGCCTGCCCTCGCCGTCCTGCTGCTGCTCGGCATCGTCGCCGTGGTCGGCATCCTCGGCAACGATGACGACGAACCACCGCCGGTCGACCTGACCGTCCTCGCCGCCTCCAGTACGGCGACCACGATCGCGACCGCGCCCCTCGATCCCGAGCCGTATGCCGCGACCGACGGGATCGTCGTCCACCCGCGGTCCGAATCCGCCCTGTACTCCGCGCCCGACGGCGACCCGTTCGCCAAGATCGGGCCGAAGCAGTTCGGGCCGACCTGGCTCCCGGTGGTCGAGCAGACCGACGGCTGGGTCCGGGTACTGCTGCCCTCGAAGCCCAACCGGTCGACCGGGTGGATGCGCGACGACGACCTCGAGCGCGCGACCTCGCCGTACCTGATCCGTGTGCACACCGGATCGCGGACGATCGAGCTGTTCGAGAAGGGCAAGCGGCTCGGGGCGTGGAAGGCCGGTGTGGGTGCGCGGAAGACGCCGACGCCTGCCGGCCGCACCTTCCTGCTCGGCTCGATCGTCGACCACAAGCGCTCCGCCTCGCCGATCGTGCTGCCGTTGGGTGCACACAGTCCCACTCTCGACACGTTCGGTGGCGGGCCTGGTACGGTCGCGATCCACGGCTGGCCGCGTGCCGACGTGTTCGGAGCCGCGATCAGCGCCGGATGCGTCCGGGTGCCGAAGACCGCCTTGGCCAAACTTCAGCGGGTCCCGCTCGGGACCGTCGTTCAGATCGACAACAAGTGACGTACGTGAGGAGACCGGAGATGCGCCGACAACTCGTACCGACCGTTGTCACGGCAGCAGCCGTGGCCGGAGTCGTGGCGTTCAGCCTGGTCGCCAGTAGCCCGGTGGGTAACGCGGCCGCCCGGCCCTCGTCGGCGTACGCCGTCAACGCCGAAGGCCAGGTGCCCGTCGACAAGACGCCGTACGTCGAATCCGTCGACGGCAAGCCGAAGAAGTCCTCGGCCCTCGAACTGCCGGACAACCCGCTGCTCGCAGTCCGCGCCGGCACCGTCAACGCCGGCAACAACTCGGCCTCCGTCGAGCTGATCGACATCTCGGTCGGCGCCGACGTCCTCGGCCAGATCCCGATCCCGCCGGACCTGAAGAAGCAGTGCGACGCGCTTCCCCCGACCGGCGCCGACGACCTCCCGCTCCCGGACATCAAGCTCCCGGATCTCGGTCTGCCGCTCCCGCTGCCTTCGTTGAGCACCAAGGACCTCCCGGTCAAGAACCTCCCCGAACTCTGCAAGCTCCTGCTCACCCCGCCCAGCTCCCTGGTCGGCATCGACGCGGTCAACGTCTGGTGCTCCGGAGCCAAGGGCGGTGTCGATGTCGGCTCCCTCACCCTGCTGGGCCAGACCCTCAAGATCCCCAGCACCACCCAGTCCTTCAGCACCCCCGCGAACCCGCTGATCGCCATCACGGTGAACGAGCAGACCAAGAACGCCGACGGCTCCTTCACCATCACCGGCCTCAAGATCAACCTCGGCAACGGCGCCCAGATCATCCGCCTGGCCTCCGCCACCTGCGCCAAGCCGGTCGCTCACAAGCCGACCCCGAAGC
>NZ_SMKA01000267.1 GCF_004348455.1 Kribbella albertanoniae | reverse complement strand
CGCTGATACATCCCACCCCAAATTGGCAGAAATTCCTCAGCCCGCCGCCCCGCGCCACCACTTGTGCCCGGAGACAGGAACACGCCGCCGGAGACCTCAGGCAACAGGTCTCCAGCCACCACAAGGTGTCTCCGGCCACCAGTTGTGGCGCGGGCGCGGTCGCCGGTCCGACTCGGGCGGCTCGCGAGCGCTGACCGAACGGAAGCGTCAGGCCGCGTCGGTGCTGTGCGCGACGAACGAGACCTCGGTCTTGGCGTCGTCCAGCGCGATGTTGAGCGTTGCGTCGAGAGCTTGTACCAGGCGCGCGAGCAAGGGCAGGGTCGGCACAGTGTCTGACCCCTCGATCCGCGAGATCTTCGCCTGGGTCAGACCGGAGCGCGCGGCAAGCTCGGTCTGTGTCAGGCCGAGCTCGGTACGTCGTTCGTACACCGCCTGAGCCAGTGCCATCGACAGCCGGATCTCACGCCGGGCATCGGCGACATCCGCCGGCTCGCTGAACCCCTCGGCAAGCTTCCGCTCACGCAACATCTTCCAGCGACTGCGACTCACGAGACCCAAGGTATATGTCGTTCGCGACATACAGGCACCGAGTGGCCGGACTGTGCTGCGGGCAATCGTTTGCCGACGACAATCTACGCACACTCGCGGTCCCCGCGCACGGTGGGTTCAGTCGGCGGGGTCGCTTGAGACTCGCCTTGTGCACGGGTCAGTCACTTTGTGGAGTGTGGGGTGGCTGGTGGGTGCCCAAGGACATGCCGTGGCGGTTGGTCGGTTCACAAGGTGCGCCCCGGTGCGGGGTTGCCCGAGCGGTCGGCGTGGGCAGGGGGCGTGGAATCGGGGGCGATTGGATGTATCAGGAGGGCTTGAAGTGGATCTGTATGAGGCGACAGGGGAGTGTCGGGGTGAGGGAGCGTACGGATGAGAGTGCTGGTCACCGGCGATCGGGGTTATATCGGGGCCGTCATGGTGCCGTTCCTCCGGGCTGCGGGACATGTGGTGGACGGGTTGGACACCGGGCTGTACGAGGGGTGTGACCTGCTGGGTGGGCCGGAGCCGATCGGCGACCGGAGGCCGCGGGACATGCGGGACGTCACGGCGAAGGAGCTCGAGGGGTACGACGCGGTGGTCTGTCTGGCCGCGTTGTCGAACGACCCGCTGGGCAACCTCGACAAGGAGGCGACGTACTCGGTCAACCTGCGCGGCACGCTGAACGTGGCCCAGGCGGCCAAGGACGCCGGCGTCGGGCGGTTCCTGTTCGCGTCGAGCTGCAGCCTGTACGGCGCGGCCGGGTCCGAGGCGGTTGGCGAGGACGCCGAGATGTTCCCGGTGACGGCGTACGGGGAGACCAAGGCGCTGGCCGAGCAGGAGCTGTCGAAGCTGGCCGACGACAACTTCAGCCCGACGTACCTGCGGAACGCCACCGCGTACGGCGCCTCGACGCGGTTGCGGCTGGACATCGTGGTGAACAACCTGACCGCGGTCGCGCTGACCACCGGCCAGGTTCGATTGGAGAGCGACGGCACCCCGTGGCGGCCGCTCGTCCACATCGAGGACATCAGCCGCGCGTTCGGTGAGGTGCTGGAGTCACCGCGCGACCTGATCCACGACGAGGCGTTCAACGTCGGCCGGTCCGAGGACGTCGTCCAGGTCCGCGACATCGCCGAGATGGTCCGTGAGGTGGTTCCGGGGTCGACGCTGTCGATCGCCGACGGCGCCGGGCCGGATCTTCGCAACTACAAGGTCGACTTCAGCAAGCTGAACGACACCTTCCCGGGCCTCAAGCTCGAGTGGACGGTCCGCAAGGGCGTCGAGGAGATGTACGCCGCCTACCAGCAGCACGGTCTGACGTACGACGACTTCACGTCGGCGCAGTTCGTGCGACTGCGCCGGATCCAGCAGCTGCTCGGCGCCGGCCTGGTCGACGGTCAGCTGGTCCGCCAGACCGAAGACCAGTTCCCCGGCCCGCTGGCAGATGTGTTCAAGGAGGGCAACTGAGATGGCTCAGACTGTTGCCTGCCGTCTCTGCGGCGAAGAGCTGAACCGGACGTTCGTCGACCTCGGCATGTCACCGCCGTGCGAGAGCTTCCTGCGCGCCGACCAGATCGACGCCGGGGAGACCTTCTACCCGCTGAACGTGCGGATCTGCGACAACTGCCTGCTCGTCCAGCTCCCGGCGTACGTGGCAGCTGATGACGTCTTCTCCGACTACCTGTACTTCTCGTCGTACTCGACCAGCTGGGTGGAGCACGCCCGCCGGTTCGTCGTCGACATGCAGGAGCGGCTCGACCTCGGGGCGGAGAGCCTGATCGTCGAGGCGGCCAGCAACGACGGCTACCTGCTGCAGCATGCCGTTGCCCTCGGCATCCCGGTGCTCGGCATCGAGCCGGCCGGGAACATCGCCGCGATCGCGAACGAGAAGGGCATCCGGACCGAGAGCTACTTCCTCGGCGAGGCGACCGGTACCGACGCGGCGGCCCGGCACGGCAAGGCCGATCTGGTTGCCGGCAACAACGTGTTCGCGCACGTCCCGGACATCATCGACTTCGCCAGGGGCCTGCGCGCGCTGGTGAAGGACGACGGCCTGGTGTCGCTGGAGTTCCCGCACCTGCTGCGCCTGATCGAGCGTCGTCAGTACGACACGATCTACCACGAGCACTACTCGTACCTCAGCCTCAAGACCGCGGCGCTCGCGTTGGAGAAGGCCGGCCTCAAGGTCGTCGACGTGCAGGAGCTGGCCAGCCACGGCGGATCGCTGCGTGTCTTCAGCACGCCCATCGAGAACGCTGGCGAACCGACCGAGCTGGTCGGCAAGGTGCTGAAGGACGAGGCGGACGCCGGTCTGCACACGGTCGAGGGCCACGCCGGCTTCGCGAACGAGGTCTTCACGATCAAGGCCGAGCTGGTCGAGTTCCTGATCCAGGCGCAGCGCGACGGCAAGACCGTCGCCGGGTACGGCGCGCCCGGTAAGGGCAACACCCTGCTGAACCACTGCGGGATCCGCGAGGACCTGCTGCCGTACACGGTGGACCGCAGCCCGCACAAGCACGGGCTGTTCCTGCCGGGGACGCACATCCCGATCTTCGCGCCCGAGCACCTGGCCGAGACGCGCCCCGACTACATCCTGATCCTGCCGTGGAACCTGCGCGACGAGATCGTCCACCAGCTCGGCTACGCCCGGGAGTGGGGCGCCAAGCTCGTCGTACCGATCCCGCGCCTCGAAGTCATCTGAACAAAGCAGTTGTGGGGGGAAGGAACACAAGATGAAGGTCGTGATCTTCTGCGGGGGGTTCGGGCTGCGCATGCGCAGCGGCGTCGACTCCGCACCGAAACCGATGATGACGATCGGCGACCGGCCGGTCCTGTGGCACGTGATGCGGTACTACGCACACTTCGGCCACACCGAGTTCATCCTGGCGCTGGGCTTCGGCGGCTCGGCGGTCAAGGAGTACTTCCTGCGGTACGAGGAGACGGTCTCCAACGACTTCGTGATGACGAAGGGCGGGCAGCGGATCGAGCTGCTCGACTCCGACATCAGCGAGTGGAAGATCACCTTCGTCGACACCGGCATCGACACCAGCATCGGTGAGCGGTTGCGCCGCGTCCGGCCGTACCTGGAGGACGACGACGTCTTCCTGGCCAACTACGGCGACGTGCTGACCGACGCGCCGATGGACAAGATCGTCGACCACGTGATCGCGAGCGATGTGACGGCAAGCCTGCTCGCTGTCCCGCCGCAGGCGTCCTTCCACGTGGTCGAGTTCGGCACCGACTCACGCGTCACCGGACTGCGCTCGGCGGCCGATCTGAACGTCTGGATCAACGGCGGCTACTTCGTGATCAAGAAGGAGATCTTCGACGTCCTGAACGAGGGCGAGGATCTGGTCGGTGACGCGTTCCCGCGGCTGTCCGCGGTCGGCAAGCTCGAGGCGATCCCGCACCACGGGTTCTGGGCGCCGATGGACACCCTCAAGGAGCGCAGCCAGCTCGAGGAGCTCTACCGCTCGGGCAAGAAGCCGTGGGCACTGTGGGCACACGAGAACCGCCGGCCGAACGGTCAGCTGTCCTCCGACCCGGTCGTGGTGGCGATCTGATGCTCCCGTTCCAGCTCGGCCTGATCGACGGGCCGGTCCACATCGTTGCCCTCGGCGCCCATCCGGACGATATCGAGATCGGCTGCGGCGGCACGCTGCTCAAGCTGGCCGAGTCGGTGCCGGAGCTGACCGCCGAGTTCGTGATCGCCACCGGTGCGCCGCTTCGTCTCGAGGAGGCCCGCCGTGGGGCGGAGCTGTTCCTGCCGGAGTGCGAGGTGACCGTCACCTCGGCCGAGCTGCCGGACGGCCGGCTGCCCGCGCACTGGAACGAGACCAAGGAGTTGCTCGAGGCAACGGCTCGCAGTGATCGGCGGCCCGACATCGTGCTGGCGCCCAGCCGGCATGACGCCCACCAGGACCACCGGCTGATCGCCGAACTGGCGCCGACGGTGTGGCGCAACCACCTGGTCCTGCACTACGAGATCCCGAAGTGGGACGGCGACCTCGGCCGCCCCTGGCTGTACGTCGACCTGACCGAGGAGCAGATGCACGAGAAGGTCGTGCGGCTGCACAAGGCGTACCCGTCCCAGGTCCCGCACGACTGGTTCGACGCGGAGACGTTCACCGGACTCGCCCGGCTGCGCGGGATGGAATGCCGGGCCCGGTACGCCGAGGCCTTCACGACCGGCAAGGGGATGTTGACGTGGTGAGCGTGAACTGCCGCGGGTGCGGCGGCACTGACGTCGTACCGGTTGTGGATCTCGGTGATCAGCCGACCGCTGACCTGTTCCCGACCGCTGACACACCCGGTCCGGATCCGCGCCACCCGCTGTCGTTGTGGCTGTGCCGCGTCTGCACGCTGGTTCAGCTCGGCCCGGTCGAGGCACAGATTGCCGAGGAGCCGCTGGCGGTGGAGTCCGCGACGAGCCTCGCCCACGCCGAGACCTCGGTCAAGGAGATCCTCAGCGACTACCCGGAGCTCAACGGCAGTGTGGTCTTCGAGTTCGGCAGCCCGCACGGCGGTTCCTGGCTGGACCACCTGTACGCCGCCGGCTCCACCCTCGCAAAAGGTAATGAAAAAGCCGACCTGGTCGTCGACGTCCACGGTCTCGTTCACGAGCCGGAGATGGGGGAGAGCTTCAGGTTGCGCGCCGAGCGGCTCGCGCCCGGCGGCCTGCTGGTGATGGAGTTCCACCACCTACTGCCCTTGTTCGTCGGCAACCAGTTCGACACCATCCGGCACGGGCACTGGGTCTACCAGTCGCTGCGCGCGGTGGGCTACATCGCGAACCTGAACGGCCTGGCGATCGAATCGGTCAAGCAGGTCGAGATGTTCGGCGGCAGCCTGATGGTGATGCTGCGGCACACCGCGGACGCCAAGCCGGATGCCTCCGTCGACGTTGTCCTGGCCGACGAAGAAGCAGCCGGGATCGCGGACGAGATCCAGCTGGCCAGCCTGCAAGAGGCCGCGTCGCATGCGGCGGGCGCGTTGCACGCCGAGCTGACCCGGCACAAGGCTGCCGGCCGCAAGGTCCTCGGGTATGGCGCTCCCTCCAAGGCACCGGTTCTGCTCGACCTGAGCAAGGTCGGCACCGACCTGCTCGAGTTCACCGTCGACAAGGCCCCCGGCAAGCACGGCCGCCGGATCCCCGGAGCCTGCCTGGTCCCGATCCGTCCGGTCGAGGAACTGAAGGCTGCCCGGCCGGACGTCGTACTGGTGCTGACCTGGGATATCGCCGAAGAGGTGATCGCCCAGCTCGAGGCCGACGGCGGCTGGGGTGCGACGTACCTGGTTCCGCTGCCCGAGCCGCACGAGCTGAGGAGATGAGCATGCAGGTCGAACAAGTCGCCGGCATCGCCGGTGCACTCATCTTCCGGCCGACGCCGCATGTCGACGAGCGCGGATTCTTCTCGCGCACGTTCGATCGCGACGTGCTGAAGCAGGCCGGTCTCGATCCGGATGCCTTCGTGCAGGACAGCATCTCCCGTTCCCGCCGCGGCGTCGTACGGGGAATGCACGTCCGTGCGGGTGCCGGTGAGGCGAAGCTCGTCAGGTGCTCGTACGGCGCCGTGCTGGATGTCGTCGTCGACCTTCGCCCCGACTCACCGACGTACCGGCAACGCGAGACCTTCGACCTGACCGGCGAGAACCAGGTGACCGTGTATGTGCCGGCCGGGTGCGCGCACGGGTTCCAGGCACTGACCGAGCCGGCCGATGTCTCGTACCGGATTGATCGCGCGCATGACCCGTCCGAGGACGTGTCGATCCGCTGGGACGACGCGGCTCTCGACATCCACTGGCCGCTGCCGGTCACGCTCATGTCCGAGCGCGACCTCGCAGCGCCTTCCCTGGCTGAAGCCCTTGCGAGGCTGACATGAGCAAGTCTTTCGAGAAGTCCATCGCCGCCAACGCCCGCCTGCACAAGGCGATCCCGGGCGGCGCGCACACCTACGCCAAGGGTGACGATCAGTACCCCGAGGACATGGCGCCGGTGATCGAGCGTGGCCTTGGCGCCCACGTCTGGGATGTCGACGGCAACGAATACATCGAGTACGGCTCCGGCCTGCGCGCGGTCAGCCTCGGGCACGCGCACCCGCGGGTGATCGAGGCCGTCCGCGGTCAGTTGGAGCGCGGCAGCAACTTCGTCCGCCCGAGCATCCTCGAGGCCGAGGCGGCCGAGCGGTTCCTGGCCTCGGTACCCACGGCCGACATGGTGAAGTTCGCCAAGAACGGTTCGGACGCGACCACGGCCGCGGTCAAGCTGGCCCGCGCGATCACCGGCCGGACCCGCGTGGCGATCTGCTCCGACCACGCCTTCTTCTCGACCGACGACTGGTTCATCACCCGGACCCCGATGGCAGCCGGCATCCCGGACGCGATCGGCGACCTGACCGTCGCCTTCCCGTACGGCGACCTGGCCGCGACCGAGGAGCTGCTCCGCCGGTACGACGGTGAGATCGCCTGCCTGATCCTGGAAGCCGCGACCCAGCAGGAACCGCCAGCTGGGTACCTGGAGGGGCTGCGCGACCTCGTCCACTCCTACGGCGCACTGCTGGTCTTCGACGAGATGATCACCGGCTTCCGCTTCTCCGAGGCCGGCGCGCAGGGCATGTACGGCGTGACGCCCGACCTCTCGACCTTCGGCAAGGCGCTCGGCAACGGGTTCGCCGTGTCGGCCCTGGCCGGGAAGCGCGAATTCATGGAGCGCGGCGGTCTGCGCGACACCAACGAGCGCGTCTTCTTGCTGTCCACCACGCACGGCGCCGAGACGCATTCTCTTGCCGCGGCGATGGCGGTCATGGACGTGTACGCCGAAGAGGGCATCGCCGCGCGGTTGCACGAACGTGGGGAGAAGCTGGCGGCGGGTGTCCGCGAGGTCGCCTTGGCGACCGGTGTCGAGGACCACGTGCTGGTCCGCGGCCGGGCGAGCAACCTGGTCTTCGCGACGCTCGACGAGAACTTCGCGCCGTCGCAGCCGTACCGGACGCTCTTCCTCCGCGAGCTGCTTCTCGGCGGCGTGATCGGCCCGTCGTTCGTGGTGAGCAGCGCCCTCACTGACGCCGACATCGAGCGCACCGTCGAGGCGGTGGCGCAGGCCTGCATCGTCTACCGCAAGGCCCTCGACGCACGGGACGTTTCAGCGTTCCTGCCAGGGCGTCCTGTCCAGCCCGTTTTCCGTAAGTTCGCTTGATAGGAGCAGCGTGAGTTCGAAGTTGTCAGTGGCACACCGTTGGGCGTTCATCAGTCTGGCGGTGTTCCTGGCATTGGCTGTGTTCGTCACAGTCGAACCGACCGACAACTTCGATCGCGTGTTGCGCGAAGTGTTCCGACCCGATGACGTCTGGGGACCGTGGCAGCTGGTCTTCGGCAACGTCGTCGACGGTGCCGGCCCACCGGTCGCCCTCGCCGCGCTCGCGGTGACCGGTGCGGTCGCCGCCGTACGCCGGAAGTCCTGGTCGCCGGTGGTCTACGTCGGCTGCCTCGCAGTGGTGACCGTGTTCCTGACCCAGGTCAGCAAGGCGATTCTCGGCCGGCCGGATACACACAACGACGTCGGGTCCTTCAGCGGGTCCTACCCGTCCGGTCACATGGTCATCCTGCTCAGTTGCCTGGGCGGGATTCTGCTCGTCTGGCGGCAACGCCCGCCGCTGTGGGCCTGGTGGCTGGTGATGGTGGCCGAGCTGACCATGGGCTTCTCGCTGCTCCTCCTGTCCATGCACTGGTTCACAGACGTGCTCGGCGGCGGACTCCTCGCCGTACCGATCGTCGTCGTCGCGGCCTCGCCGCGGTTTCTCCGTCCGGTCCACCGGACCTCGTCTCCGGCCGCGGCCTCAGTTGGGAGCCCCTCATGACCTACCCCAGACTCAGCATCGGCCTGCCGGTCTACAACGGCGAGGAGTACCTCGCGCAGTCGCTGGACGCGGTGCTCGGCCAGACGTACACCGACTTCGAGCTGATCCTGTCCAGCAACGCGTCCACGGACAGTACGGACGACATCTGTCGTGAGTACGCCGCGCGCGACGAGCGGATCACGTTCTATCGGCAGGACCACAACGTTGGCGCCGCGCCGCACCATGACTTCGTCTTCCAGAAGAGCCACGGCGAACTGTTCAAGTGGGCATCCGGTGACGATCTGTGGGGCCGGGACTTGGTTGCCAAGTGCATCGACCTCCTGGACGCGAACCCGGACGCCGTACTGACGCACACCTACACCGCTGCGATCGACGGCGAGGACAACGTCATCCAGGCACTGGAGTACCCGCTGCACACCGATGCGCCGGAGGCGCCCGAGCGACTGCGGAGCCAGCTGCGGGACGCCGATCTGCCGGGCGCGATCCAGGCCGACGACTTCTACGGCGTGATCCGGTCGGACGTACTGCGCAAGGTGAAGCCGCACGGCAGCTTCTATCACGCGGACCAGGTGTTCATGGCCGAGCTGGTGCTGCACGGCCGCTTCCTCCAGGTGCCGGAGTGGCTGTACTTCCGGCGGCACCACGACGGTCGTGCGCTGCAGGCGAACCCGACCATCAGCAGCTGGTCGCGCAACCTGGATCCGAAGCGGTCCAACAAGCTCGTGCACCCGCCGATCCGGCTGGTCGCCGAATACATCCTCGGCTACTACGCCGCCGTACGGCGGTCTCCGCTGAGTGCCGCGGACAAGCGCGCCTGCAACCGCCACATCCGGGAGTGGCTGACGAGCCGGGTGACCCGTCGGCTGCCAGGCGCCGTACGGCCGGAACCGATCCAGCACTACGGCGCGATCGACACGTTGTCGGTCGCCGCTGTCGTCGCCGGATCCGAAGGGCGCTGACGTGCGGATCGGTTTGTTCGGCCGCCTCGGTTCAGGGAACATCGGCAACGATGCAACCCTCGAAGCCGTCCTGGCCTACCTGAAAGCCGAGCGGCCGGACGCGGTCCTCGACAGCCTGTGCTCCGGACCGAAGCGGGTCACCGAACGGTACGGCGTACCGGCAGCTCAGCTCGGTTGGCTGGACGGCGTCGGACCCGTCCGTGGGCCGAAGCCGATCCGACTGGCGTTGACGCTCGGCCGGATCGTGGCGGGGTCGTTGATCGACACCTGGCGGATCATGTCCTGGGTCCGGCGCCATGACGTCGTCATCGTGCCGGGGATGGGCGTGCTGGAGTCGACGCTGCCGCAGCGGCCGTGGGAGCTGCCGTGGACGCAGTTCGTGATGTCGCTGTCCGGCAAGCTGTTCGGCGTCAAGGTCGCGTTCGTCAGCGTCGGTGCGAACGTGGTTCGCGAACGAGCCACCGGCTGGTTGCTGGCCCGGTCCGCCAAGCTGGCCTACTACCGCTCGTTCCGCGACGAGCAGTCGCTCGGTGCCGCCCAGAAGATGCGGATGGCCGGGCAGTCCGATCACGTCTATCCGGACCTCGTGTTCGCGCTGCCGTCGCCACCGATCGCTCCGGCCGGCGACTCCGTTGGTGTCGGAGTGATGGCCTACTCCGGAGGCACTGAGGAACGGGCCGATGCCGAGCGCATCCAGGAGGAGTACACAGCGCAGATGACGCAGTTCGTCGAGCGGCTGCTGGCCGACGGACGGCGCGTCCGGCTGCTGATCGGCGACGAGGCTGACGAGGTCGTCGCACTGGATGTGCAGTCCCGCGTCCAGTCAGCACACGTGGTGTACGAACCGTTCACGTCCGCCGACGAGCTGATGAACCAGCTCGGCACGGTCGACACCGTGATCGGTACCCGCTTCCACACCGTGCTGTTCGGGCTGAAGCTCGGCAAGCCGACCATCGCGATCGGCTACGGACGGAAGCACCTCGCGCTGATGGAGCAGCTCGGCGTTGCGGAGTGGTTCCAGGACATCCGCGAGCTTGACGCCGAGCGCCTGTACACGCAGTTCGTGGCGCTGCAGGGGGAGCGGGCGCAGGTGGTCCGCACGATCCACGAGCGGCTGCAGGTCATGCGTGAGCGGCTGGACGAGCAGTTCGCCGAGCTGACCGCCGTACTGTTCGGGGGCCGGTCGTGAACGTGCGTCGCCAGGTCCTTGGGAGGCTGAGCTGGGGGATCGCCGATCAGGCGGTGTCCAGTCTCGGCAACTTCCTGCTCGGCGTGTTCGTGGCGCGGCTGATGGGGGCTGCCAGTCTTGGTGCGCTCGGTCTGGCGTTCGTCGCGTATGCGATCGCGCTGAACTGTTCGAGGGCGCTGTCGACCGATGCCGTGATGGTTCGCTTCAGCGCGGCCAGTAAGGACGGTTGGCGGCAGGCGGTCGCCGCTGCGGGCGGGGTCGCGCTGTTCGTCGGCGTACTCAGTGGTGTGATCTGTGTGGGGCTGGGGTTGGTGCTGAAGCACTACACGCCTGGGTCCGAGGCCGGCGCCGCTTTCATTGCCCTGGGCATCGTTCTGCCGGGGCTGATGTATCAGGACAGCTGGCGGTCGGCGTTCTTCGCTGCCGGGCAAGGCGCCAAGACGTTCGTCAACGACACCGTGTGGACCGTGCTCATGGTCGGCGTGCTGGCGGTCGGGTACGCCGCGGACATCCGCGGCATCACCTTCGCACTGCTCGTCTTCGGCGGTACGGCGTGGGTCGCGGGACTGTTCGGTATCTGGCAATCGCGGATCGTGCCCCGCCCGGGACTCGCGATCGGCTGGCTGCGCAAGCACCGCGATCTGGGTGTCCGGTTCCTGATCGAGAACGTCGTACTGGGTGCCGGTGGTCAGATCCGGGGGCTCGTCGTCGCTGCGACGGGCGGGCTGGCGGCCGCCGGTGCGATACGGGGTGCGGAGATGGTGATCGGCCCGGTCGCCGCGCTGCTGATGGGGGTCGGCCAGGTCGCGGTGCCGGAGGCTGCGCGGGCGCTGACCCGTGGGCGTCGCGCGTTGCTCCGACTGGGTGCCGCGTTGAGTGGTGGTCTGGCGGTCGTCGCCCTCGGCTGGGGAGTGACCGTGATGGTGACGTTCCCGCTGGGGATCGGGCGGCTCGTGCTTGGTGACGTCTGGGCCGACGCGCGTGGGCTGGTGCTCGGCATCGTCGTGAGCTGTGCCGCGGGATGCACCCATGTGGGTCCGTCGGCTGCGCTGCGCGCCCTCGGTCGGGCCGACCTGACTATGCAGTGCCAGCTCGTCGTGACCACGCTGTTCGTCGGGATGGCCGCGGTCGGTGCGGTGTTCTGGGGTGCTCAGGGTGCTGTGTGGGGGACGGCCATCGCGTCGATCGTCGGTGGCGGAATCTGGTGGAGCCGGTTGCAGAAGGCGCAGCACGAGCACTTCGCAGCGGCGTCCCTGGAAGGGGTGACTGCGTGAGCGAGGTGATCATTGCGACGTTGATGCGGCTGGAGGGGCCGTCCGGTCTGCAGAGTCATGTGCGGACCTTTGACTCGTTCCTGCGCGATCAGTCCGAACCGGTGAGTGTCGTCAGTCCGTTCTCCGCGCGGTCGCCGTTCGTGCTGCCGCTCTTCGCGGCCCGGATCCTGGTACGGCGGATCAGCCGGCCGGCGGGGATTCGGTGGCACGAGTACTGGCACGCGCGGTACCTCGAAGCGGCCCTGCGCCGGCATCTCGCCTCGCGGCCGGATGCGGTGATCTATGCCCAGTGCCCGATCAGCGCCGGGGTCGCGCTCCGGGTGCGCACGACCCAGTCGGTCGTGATGGTCGCGCACCTGAACATCTCGCAGGCCGACGAATGGGCCGACAAGGGCGAGATCCCGCGCGGCGGCTCGTTGTTCCAGGCGATCCAGCAGCACGAGGCCGACGTACTGAGCCGGCTCGACGGGATCGTCTACGTGTCCGGCTTCAACAAGTCCCAGCTGGAAGCCCGGATCCCGGCGTTGTTGAAGGTGCCGAACGCCGTCGTACCCAACCCGGTCCCGGAGAGCCCGCAACCGGCGGTCGCCCCCTCGATCGTGGCCGATCTGGTCACGATCGGCGGCCTCGAGCCCCGGAAGAACCACAGCCACCTACTCCGGATCCTCGGCGCAGCGGCATCCCGCGGCCACCGCTACACCTTGTCCATCGTGGGCGACGGCCCCGAACGCGCCGCGCTGCAGAAGCTCGCCGCCGACCTAGGTATCGCGGAGCAACTTCGGTTCCTCGGCTACCAACCGGACCCGCGCCCGATCCTGCGCCAGCACCGCGTCTACTGCCACACCGCCACCATGGAAAGCTTCGGCATCGTCCTCGTCGAAGCCATGGCCGAAGGCCTCCCAGTCGTCGCCGCGCCCGTAGGCGGCATCCCCGACGTAATCCAGCCCGGCGTCCAGGGCCTCTTCTGGCCCCTGGACGACACCGACGCAGCCGCCGAGATCCTGATCGCCCTGATGGAAGACCCCGCCACAATCACCCGCCTGGCATCGGCAGCCCGCACCCGCTTCCACCAGGAATTCGCCGCCGACGTAGTCGGCCGCAACCTGCACACCTTCCTCCAGCAGACCCTCCACCCCCGGGTGCCGTAGCCGGCTGTCCCACCC
>NZ_SMKA01000266.1 GCF_004348455.1 Kribbella albertanoniae | reverse complement strand
CCTACGGGTCGCGGAAGGAGGCGGCCGAGGAGGTCGTCGCGGAGATCGAGGAGGCGGGTGGGCAGGGGTTCGCCGTACCGATGGATCTGAACGATGCCGGGTCGATCGAGAGTGCGGTCGCGGCAGTGCTGGAACGCTGGGGCGGGCTGGACGTGGCCGTGGCGAACGCGGTCAACTGGGGCAAGCTGGGCTTCCACGGGCGGCCGGAGAAGATCGAGGATGCGCCTGAGGATTGGTGGACCGAGGTGCTGCGGGCGAACCTTGAAGGCAACTTCCGGTTTGTGCAGCAGGTGGCGCCTGCGTTGCGGCGGTCAAGTGCCGGGCGGTTGGTACTGGTGTCGACCGACGTCACCCAGCGGCCGCTGCCAGGTTCCTGGCCGTACGGCGCTGCCAAGGCCGGGCTGCACGGATTCATGACTGCCCTGAGTTACGACCTCGGCGCGGACGGCGTACTGGTCAATGTGGTGATGCCGGGGATCACACTCGAGGACGGCAAGCACCGGGTGATTCCGCAGGAGGCGACCGACGAGATCGCCAAGGCCTTCAGTGCGCGGCGGCTGCCGCACACGACCGAGGTGGCCGACACGATCCTGTTCCTGACCTCGCCGCGGACGCCCGCGATCCAGGGCGAGATCATCCGTGTCACTGGAGGTGCGCTACTCCAGCAGTAACCGGCTGTACCTTGGGGACATGACTCGGGCACTGATTGTGGTGGACGTGCAGAACGACTTCTGCGAAGGCGGAAGCCTGGCGGTCAGCGGGGGCGCGGACGTCGCCTTCCGGATCGGCGAGCTGGTGCACAAGTGGCACGAGGCCGAGCCGGACGAGCGCCAGTACCAGTACGTCGTTGCCACCCGGGATCACCACATCGACCCGGGCGACCACTTCTCCGACGAGCCCGACTTCGTGAACTCGTGGCCGCGGCACTGCGTGGCCGGGACGGACGGGGTGAGCTTCCACCCGAACCTGGATCCGCAGCCGTTCGATGCGATCTTCGACAAAGGTGAGTACGCGGCCGCCTACTCGGGTTTCGAGGGCAAGTCCCACGAGGGCGGTCGCGGGCTCGCCGAGTGGCTGCGCGACCGCGGAGTCACCGACGTCGACGTCTGCGGGATCGCCACCGACTACTGCGTGCGGGCCACCGCGCTCGACGCCCGCGTCGAAGGCTTCAGTACGACGGTCCTCACCGGCCTGACCGCTGGTGTGGCCCCCGGCAGCACGGAACAAGCCCTGAGCGACCTGCGTGCTGCCGGAGTCACACTCACCTGACCGGAGCGCCTGGCCCGAGCGGGATCCCGAGCGCCCACCAAGCCAGGAACAGCAGTGTCCAGGCGACCGTCATCGCGAGCGCCAAGGGCACCGTGTACGACGCCAGCGTGCCGACGCCGGCGTTCTTGCGATAGCGCTGCAGGAAACCCAGCGCCATCACGAAGTACGGGCTCATCGGCGTGATCGCGGTCGAGCCCGAATCGGCGATCCGGAAGAGCGCCTGGGTGGTCTCGGCCGGCACGTCCAGCAGCATCATCATCGGAACCAGGATCGGCGCGGTCAGCGACCACATCGCCGAACCGCTGGTGACGAGGATGTTGATCAGCGTCAGCAGCACCAGGATGCCGAGGAAGATCACGATCGTCGGCGCCCCGAGATCACCCAGCCAGCGGGCCGATTCGGCCGACAGCAGGTCACCGATCCGGCTCCAGCTGAAGTAGGCCAGGAACTGCGCGATCGCGAAGAACAGCACCAGCACCGGCGCCATCTGCTTGATCCCCTCGGCCATCAACTTCGGTACGTCGGCCCCGCGCTCGATCGCGCCGACCGTGACGCCGTACGTGATGCCGACCAGTCCGAACAGCACCGCGACGACCATCGCGATCCCGTCCAGGAACGGCGAGTCGACGATGCTGCCGTTCTCACCACGCAACGGCGAGTTGTGCGGCACCAGTACGGCGACAATCGCGACCGCGGCAAGCCCGAACACGATGCCGGCCCGCAGCAGCCCGGTCTTCTCGCGGGACGACAGCGTCAACGCATCCGGATCGTCACCAGGCGCATCCGGATCGGCGTCCAGGTCGTCTCGTTTGCTCAGCACCAGCTTGGTGACGAGCGTGATGACGAGGGCGAGCAGCACCGACGACGCGATGTTGAAGAACCAGTTCGACAGCGGTGAGATCGAGGCATTCGGATCGACCGTCTTGGCGGCGGCCTCGGTGATCCCGGCGAAGATCGCGTCGTTCGGTGTCGGGATCGGGCTGGCGTCGTACCCGGAGGCGATCGCGGTGTAGGCGACCACGATGCCGAGGATCGGTGACTTGCCGACCGCCCGGAACGCGAGCCCGCCGAGCGGGACCAGGATGATGTACGCCGCCGCCGATGCGACATGCGCCATCGTGCCGGCGAAGGCGACCGCGAAGACCACCATCGAGGTCGGTACCCGGGAGACGGTGACCTTCATCAGCGACTGCAGGAAGCCGGTCCGCTCGGCCAGTGCGACACCCATGATGACGACCACGATGGTTGCCATCGGCGGGAACTCGGCGAAGTTCGAGACCGCCGTGGAGACGGCCATCTGCAGCCCGTCACCGGACAGCAGGTTCTGCACCGCGACCGTCTTGCCGTCCTTCGGCGAGATGACCGACACGTCCAGCGCGGCCAGGATCGCGCTCGCCACGGCGAGGATCCCGGACAGGATCCAGAACAGCCAGAACGGATGCGGTAGCGCGTTACCGACCCGCTCGATCACGGCCATCGCCCGGACCAGGCGTGGCAGCTCCTTCGTATCGGTTGCGGCGCTCATCGCCTGTGCTCCTTGAAGAACTTACCGATCAGCTCGTGGGCTTCGAAGGTTTGCGTCACGTATCCAGGACCCGACGAGGCATCAGAACCCGGCCAGCTGTGTCCACCATCCGTGACCGCGACATGCACCACATCCGCGTCACACCCGCGGTACGTGAACGTGAGGACATCGTCACCCTGCTGGGACACGCGCGGGTCCTGGTCACAGTGGTTGCGCACCGTCCAGTCCCGGACCCACGTCTGTACGTCGGGAAGATCGCGCTGCCCGTCGCCGCCGTACGGGATCGTGGTGTCGCCGGTGCCGTGGATGTCGAGAACGGGGATCGGCCGGCTCGGTGCGCAACGACCGCCCTCGATGTAGAACGCGCCGTCCACCGGCGCGATCGCGGCGAACCGGTCGGCGAGCTTGCAGGCCAGGATGCCGGTGAACGCGGCGCCGTTCGACTTACCCGTCGCGTAGACGGTGCGGGTATCGACGCAGTAGTTGGCTTCCAGCTGATCAAGCAGGTCGGCGGTGAACTTCACGTCGTCCACACCCTTGGCCGAGTACGGCGCTCCTTGCCAGGCCTGCTTGGCCTCGTCCCCCAGCACCCCGTTGGGGTAGGCAACCACCGCATCGAGCTTGGACATGTCGGAGAAGGCCTCGGTCTGCGCGCCGGTCTTCCCCCGGCCGTGAAAGACGAGGATCAGCGGATAAGCCTTGGACGGCCGGTAGTTCTCCGGCACATGCAGCCGGTAGGTCCGCGTCAGACCGCCGCTGACCACGGTGTAGTCGCCGGTGGCGGCCGGCTTGCCACAACCCGCCGTACGGGAGGTCGTGGATGCAGTTGCCGTGGGCAACAGAGTTGCGGCGGTCACCAGGCCGGCCGCAACCACAATGGCTGCTAGGGTTTTCGGGCGTGCAAAGGTCATGGGAGTGCCTCCCTCAGGGGATTTTGGGCAGGCTCACGCCTGTGGTCCTGCAACGGGGGTCAGGCCGAGAGGAGTTCGTCGGCGAAGGCGGCGATGCGGTCGGCGGCGGTTTCCACGAGGAGACGGCCGGCTTCGGCAGTGGCGGTTCGGGGGTCACCCAGGACGCCACGCTTGTGGTATTCGTCGAACCCGACGGACAGCCGCGGCCCCCGGCCGCGACGGGCGAGCCGGGCGGGGACGGACAGCTCGTCGAGCGTGGTGGCGCCCGGTTCCAGGCGGTCGGCCTGGACGAGTTCCGGGGCCAGGTAAAGCATCTGCGCGGTCTCGGCCTCTCCTGCGTGGCCGTGCACCTCGCTGACACCGGTGATCAGATCGGCCACCACTTCGGTGACTGGCGTCCAGATGAAGGTGAGGTCCTCGCGTAGGTACTCCTGCGCCAGGACGGACAGTGCGGCGTTGTTGCCGCCGTGCCCGGTCACCACCAGGAACTGTTGCCAGCCATGCGATTGCAGGCTGGCGATCAGATCCCGGAGCACCTGCATGAAGGTTGCCGGGGACAACGACATGGTCCCGGCGAACGCCAGATGATGTGGCGAAACGCCATACGGTACGACGGGTGCCACCACAGCTCGCCCGGCCAGCCGCTCGGCTACGCGGTCGGCGACTCCGATGGCGCGGACAGTGTCGGTGGACATCGCCATTCCGCCACCGTGCTGCTCCTGCGCACCGACCGGGATGATCACCAGTGGCGCGCGACGAACGGCCGCAGCGGCCTCGTCGGTGGTCATTTCGGCGAGTCTCATGGCTGCCCCCAGGCGTCAGCGGACTCAACAGCCGCACGGATGTTGTCCAGGTGTTCGCGGGTGAGGCGCTCGGCGCGCTCGGCGTCCTGCGCACGGACGGCCTCCACGATCGCCTGGTGCTCCTCGTGGTCACGCCCACGGTTGTCGTACAGCGCGCGGATCTGCTGCTGCTCGCGGACCCGCACCTTGAGCAGCGAGGCCAGCACCTCCTGGAGCAGCGGGTTGCCGGAGGCGCCCGCGAGCTCGACATGGAAGTTCAGCGCGAACGACGGTCCACCCGGAGGGACCAGCGCGTTGGTGACCGCAGCCTCGAGCCGCTCCAGGTTCTCCGGCTGCCGCGCAAGCGCCGACTGAGCGGCGATGGCCGGCTCCAGCACCAGGCGGGCGCTGATCAGCTGCAGCACGGACTCCTTGGTGATCGGCGGCCGGTGCGGGTTGGCCAGGACCACGTTGTTGATGGTCGGGCCGACGTACGTCCCGGAGCCGTGCCGGAACTCGACCGCACCGGTCGCCTCGAGCTTCCGCAGCGCCTCCCGGATGGTCGGCGTGGTGATCTCGAAGCGTTTCGCGAGCTCACGCGCCGACGGGATGGCGTCACCGGGCCCCAGCCCGCCGTCCCGGATGATGCCGAGAATCGACTCGGTCAACCGGTCGGACAGGCTGGGCGGCGCCTCGGATGCTGAGTAAGTCACAAAGTGACTAAATCACTTAGCCTTTCTCGCCGTCAAGGCTTCGGACCGACCTTCCAGTCCGGATGTCCCGGCATCGCGGGGAAGGTCTTGCCGTAGAGCCAGGACCGCAGGAACGGGCCGAGATCCTCGCCGGCCACCGATGAGGCCAGCCGGATGAAGTCCGAGGTACCGGCGGTCGAGTTCGCGTAGCGGTGCACCCAGGCGCGCTCGATCGCCTCGAACGCCGGTACGCCGACCTTCTGCCGAAGCGCATACAGCGCCAGCGCTCCCCCGGCGTACTGAGCGTCGCCGTACGGGCGGAGATCGGACAGCTGCCCGGTCCACTTCTTCGGGTCCGGCGCGGCGATCGGGCCCTGGGCGAGGATCTGGTTCCCGCGCTCCACATAGTTGGAGCGCATGGACTCAACCAGCTTGGCGCCGTACGCGTGCTCGGACCAGACGTACTGGTAGAAGACCGCGTGCCCCTCGTTCAGCCAGAGGTCCGACCAGCGGCGCGGTGAGACCGAGTTGCCGAACCACTCGTGCGAAACCTCGTGCAGTACGACGCCCTCGGTGCCGTTGTTCTCGAACCCCTCCTTGGTCATCGCGTCCGCGCTCATCAGGGTCAGCCCCTGCGTCTCGAGCTCGCCACCGAGCGCCGAGACGTACGCCCCGGCCTCCGTCCCGGGAAACCGGCCGAGCCGCTTCTCCATGAACCTGATCGACCGGTCGAACGACGCCAACTGCGGCTCGATGTCCTTCAGCTGCGCCGTCGGTACGGCGTAGCGCAGCGGCAGGCCGTGCGG
The DNA here is from genome assembly GCF_004348455.1 of Kribbella albertanoniae. Lineage (GTDB taxonomy): Bacteria > Actinomycetota > Actinomycetes > Propionibacteriales > Kribbellaceae > Kribbella > Kribbella albertanoniae. The sequence goes on along the minus strand of NZ_SMKA01000266.1, from coordinate 7,049 downwards.
CCCGGTCCGGTGCAGGACGGTGAACGGGCCAAGGCCGATCTGGATCAACTCGGTGGCAATCTTGCGGCTCTCCCGGAAGACGCGAGTGGTTACGTCGCCGTTCTTGCGGACGCTGATGAGCTTGCCGTTGGCAATCGAGTTCACCGTGGTCGGCGCGGTGACCGAGAAGGTGGTTGGCGCCTTCTGCGTCGGGTGGTCGCTGACTGCCATGATCCGGCGCGCACCGGACGGCTGATTCACGGTCTGCACCCAGTTGCCGTAGCGCTGCAGGCCAGGCGGGAACGGATCCTTCGGCGTGGCCTGCGGAAGGTTGTTGCGGACGTCGACGCGGACGACGAAGCGCAGGTGTTTGCGGAGGGACTTGGTAGGCGTGATGACCAGTTCGCCTTGTGGGGTTGACTTCCAGGCCGCCGGTACGCCGTTCACCCGGACACCGGTCACCTGAGGACCGAGCAGGTCGAGGTCGAACGAACTCAGGTGCTGGGTCGCTCGCGCGGTCAACGTGGTGGTCCCCGTGTACGTCGCCAGGCCCTTGGCGAACCGCAGGTCGAGTCGCTGGTCGAGGACGTCGTACCCGCCGTTGCCCAACTCCGGCCAGACGTTGTCACCTACCCCGGCCGACCCCGGCCCTGCCTGATTGATACTGCCGAGTGATGGCGCCGCGGACGACGGTATGGCGAGGCCGACGGCGGCCAGGGTGGTCAGGGCAACGGTTGCTGCGACGGGTCTCTTGAACATAACTCGAAACTAGGCAGTCGAGCGCGTGCAATCGTCGGTCCTCGGGTGGGACCGGGTGTCATCCCCAGGTCTTAGGCGAGGCCGAGGTCGTGCACCAGAAGGGCCAGCTTGGTCCGGTTCGAGAGGCCGAGCTTGGCCATGATGTGGGTGATGTGCACCTTCACCGTCGATTCACTGAGTACAAGCTTGGCGGCGATCTCTGCATTGCTCAGCCCTTCGGCCACCTCGATCGCGACCTCACGCTCGCGCGGCGTCAGGTCCTTCAGCGGATCCTCGCCGACCTGGGCCGGCCCCGGGTGCGCGGTGTAGGAGCTGATCAGGCGCTTGGTGATCCGCGGCGAGAGCATCGAATCGCCCCGCACGGCCTGCTCGACCGCCTCGACCAACGCCCGCGGCGCGATGTCCTTCAGCAGGAACCCGGTCGCGCCCGCCTGCAATGCCTCGTACACGTACTCGTCGAGATCGAACGTGGTCAGTACGACGACCGGCGGCGGATCCGGTAGCGCGGTCACCCGCCGGGTCACCTCGATCCCGTTCACCTGCGGCATCTGGATGTCCGTCAGCACGACGTCCGGCCGGTACTTCTCGACCAGCTCGACCACGTTCGCGCCATTGGTGTCCTCGGCAACGACCTCGGCGGTGCCGCCGGCCTGGAGGATCAGCCGGATGCCGTTGCGGACGAGCCCTTCGTCGTCGAGCAGGAGCACCTTGATCATTCCGCCGCCTTCGTCGGGAGGTTCGCCTGAACTCTGAACACACCGTCGTCCCACCCGGTCTGCAGTGTGCCACCCGCCAGCGACACCCGCTCCTGCATCCCCAGCAACCCGTACCCAGAACCCGGCACCTCCGACGGCTGGACACCGCGCGGGTTGCTCACCTCAACCGTCAGATTCTCCTTGCCCACCGTGATAATCACGGTCACCACGACACCCGGCGCATGCTTGGTTGCATTGGTCAACGACTCCTGCACCACCCGGTACGCCGCTCGCCCGGTCGCCGGTGAAACCTCGGGAACCGGATCGGGCAGCATCAGATTCACCTTGAGCCCGGTGTCGACGGCATCGGCCACCAGCACCGGTACGGCGTCCAGCGCGGGAGCCACGTGTCCCGGCTCACCGGGCAGCTCGTCCCGCAGAACCTGGAGAATCTCCCGGAGCTCCGTGAGCGCCGCCGTACTGGTCTTGCGAATCACCTCCGCGACCTCTTCGGTCTGCTTGTCCGGAGCGGTCATCGTCAGCGCACCGGACTGCAAGGCAATCGCGCTGACCCGGTGCGCCACGACATCGTGCATCTCCCGGGCGATCCGGCGGCGTTCCGCGACAACCACGCGCTCGGAGCGGAGGTCGCGCTCGCGCTCGGCCTGCTCGGCGCGTTCCCGCAGCGCAACGAGCAGGGCACGCCGCTGGTAGACCCACAACCCGAGCAGCATCGGGACCAGCACGAAGAAAACGACGTAGCCGATATCCGCACCGACTCCCACTTCCCGATCGGTCGGGTAGAACAGGATGACCGCGCTGCCGAAGACGAACGAGACGGCGGTATGCCAGTGCAGACCCTTGCGGCTGGCAACGGTGTACGACGCGATCGTCACCTGCACGCTCGGCCACCACTGCGCGACCGGTGTGAGCGCCACGAACAGCAGCGGGAACCGCCGCCGTACCAGCATCGCGGCGGCCTGCACACCGACCAGCAGGAAGGTGAACCAGCGCAGCTCGGCGTTCTTCGCGATCTCCAGGACCAGGCCGCTCGCCACCAGCAAGGTGAACAGGATGTCGAACGCCAGAATCCGGCGTTTGCCATCCCACCACGCAAGTCGCATATCGCAAACCGTAGCGCCACCGACGTTCGGCCCGGCGTCTAACACCTTCGTACTACTGCGGTTTGAGCCACTCGACCGATGCCTCCGGCATCCGTTCCCGAGATGCTGGAGGCATGCTCACCCTCATCGCAAGCACCGCCACCTCGACCGACCAGACCTGGGGATTCCTGGGCGCCGCAGGCATCATCGCCGTACTGGCCGCCTACGCCCTGCTGGTGATCGGCGCCTTCTTCAGCGCGCTGTTCTCCCCGGCCTCCGGCGGGATGAAGCTGGTCTGGATCGTCTTCATCGTGATCGCCCCGTTCATCGGCAGCCTGCTCTGGTTCCTGGCCGGCAAACGCAACGCCTACGAAACCGCCTACCGCTAAGGCGTCTCGACGAACAGGATCACGTGATGATCCGAGCTCGGGACGGCATCCTGAACCACCCAGCTCGGCGGCGCGGAGGCGGACTGTTCGGACTTCGCACCGACCCGGTACTCCGCGCTGAAACCACGCTCGGCGAGCCTGCCCAGGACGTAGCCGACGGTCCGGCCCTTGAAGTCGACACCCTCCAGGGCCTCGCCCGGGCCGGTGATATCACCGGCGCTGGAGTAGGCCTCACCGGGCTTGGCGGTCCGGCCGACGTACAGATCGGCCTGGCCGCGGAAGCCCAGCGGGACGGTGAACTCCGGGACGCACGGGGATGCCGGGGTGCCCTTGCAGTCCTTGGGATAGCGCCCGGGGATGATCTGCTCGGGGTCGTCGGAGTTGCCCGACATGGCGATGTCCTGGCCGACGATCGACGGCGACACCGGCTGCAGCCGCAGAGTGATGTTCAGCCCCTGCTGCTGGAACTCTTTGTTGTACCGGGCAACATCTGCCTCCGGATCGAGGACGCGAACCTTCATCACGTCTCCTTCGGTGGTGAAGGACAGCGCCGCGCCGAGGGCCTGCGGTGGCTGGTTGTTGTCGCCCGGCACGTGGACGACGAGGGCTGTGATCGCGGCGACCGCTGCTGCGGCGGCAAGGACCGGCACCAGGCGGCGTCGTACCGGCCTTTTGAGGGGCATCGGGGTGGCGGTGATACTGCGGAGCAGGTCGGCTCGGGTTTCCGGCGTGACCTGCGTCGCGGGGTCGGCGGTGGCGGTCTGGTCGAGGGTGCGGATGAAGTCCAGGGAATTGGTCATGACTTTGCTCCAGCCGGGGTGTTGTCCAGGAGGCGCTCGAGCCGGCGGCGGGCGCGGTGCAGGCGGACCATGGCGGCGTTCCGCGAGCAGCCGAGCGCGGCGGCGAGCTGCGTGGTGTCCAAGCCCTCCCAGGCAGCGAGGGAGAGCACTTCACGATCGGTGTCCGACAGCTGCTGGAAGACCTCGGCAGCTTCGACAGACACAGGCTCCGGGGCCGGTACGGCGGTGCGCAGGTCGTCGCGGAGCCGGTCGGCCAGGCCGTGCCGCCGGGACTCACCCCGTCGATGGTTGCTCAGGACCCGCCGAGCGACGCCGTACAGCCAGGGCAGGATCTCCCCCTTCGGTACGTCGTCCAGCCGGCGCCACGCGACCAGGAACGTCTCGGCCACCAGGTCGGCGGCGTCCGCGCGGATGTCGAGCCGCCGCACGAAATACCGCAGTACGTCGTCGTGGTGGCAGGTGAACAACTCTTCGAAACGGACCAGCCGGGGGTCCGGCGGCGGAGGTTCGATCACGCGCACCGGCCCCCTCGTGAGTATGTGCGTCATACCTGGTTGATGTCCGGGTATGACGCACTTCTTACCTCAGGAGTTGATGACGATGGGGGCGCCGTTGGAGACGAGGGACCAGTCGGTGGTGTGGAAGGTGGCTGGGTCGACCTCGCCGGTGGCGGTGACGTAGTCGATCATCAGCTGCCGGATCTCGACCTGGCGGTTGTAGACGACCGGCGCCTTCGACACGTGCGGGAAGTTGCCGCCGCCGGACTGGCGGTAGTTGTTCACCGCAACCACGAACTGCTGGTCGTCGGTGACCGCGACTTGGCCGTACTGGAGGTCGAGGATCCGCGCACCGGCCGCCTTGGCGATGTCGATCTTGTAGGTGAGCGGCTTGGCCAGGCCGCCCATCACGTCGTAGTTGTAGTCCGGCGTCCCGGGCGGCGCGGTCGGCGTCGGGGCATTGGTGACGTCGCTGGACGGGAACGGGCCGGGGCCGCTGACCTGCTTGTAGTACCGCGCGGAGAACTCCAGGTACGCCTTGATCTGGGCGCCCGTCATCGTGACCCCGAGCAGGGTGTTGTCGAAGATGTAGAGCCCGGCCACGTCGCGCACCGAGACCTCACCGGCAGGGATCTTGGCCGCCCGGTTGAACGGCGCCGCGATCGCCAGCACGGGCAGATTCGCCTGCGGCGTACCGGCGAGGGCCTTGGAGACCGCGTCGGCCTGGACGAAGTTGATGAAGTCGAGCGCGGCGGTGTCCTCCCAGGGCGCGGTCGCCGCGGACATCGCCTCCTTGCAGGTGCCGATCTTCGAGTTCACGTAGCCGACGACCTTGTCGTGATCCTTCTGCAGGACGTCGACGACCTTCGGGTCGGCGGCGACCGAGTTCGCGTTCAGCACCTGGCTGTGCCGGCTGACGACCTTCCAGCAACCGCGGACGTGCTGCAGGTCGAGGTCGATCACGGACAGCCGCATACCCCACTTGAGCGGCTCGGTCAGCAGGACCTGCTCCCCGGTGACCTTGTTCGTCACCAGCCGCTCGGGGATCTCCTGGTGGGCGTGACCGACCAGGACCGCGTCGATCCCGGGGACGGTCTCGGCCATCAGGACCGACGCGTTCTCCGGGACCGGCAGGGCATCGCCGTACGACGAAGAGGTGTCCATGCCGGAGTGCGCCGAGACGATGACCACGTCGGCACCGGCCTTGCGGACGCGCGGCACCCAGAGCTTGGCGAGCTCGACGATCCCGCCGAACTTGATCTTGTTCTCGACGACTGCCTTGTCCCAGATCGCGGTCCCGGGGTTCGTCAGGCCAAGAATGCCGACGGTGATCGGTGCCCGGCCGGGCACGTGCACCTTCTTCAGCACGTACGGCGGGAAGACCGGCAGCCCCGTCGTCCAGTCCTGTGCGTTCGCCCCGAGCAGCGGGAACTTCAGCTGCTGCTGGAACCTGCGCAGGATGTCGAGGCCGTAGTTGAACTCGTGGTTGCCGAGCGCGGCGGCGTCGTACCCGATCGCGTTCATCGCGGCTGCCATCGGGTGGATGTGGCCTCCGGTGATGGGCTCGATCTTCGCGAAGTAGTACGACAGCGGGGTGCCCTGGATGGTGTCGCCGGCGTCCAGCAGCAGCGGGCGCGGGGCGTGCCGGTCCTGGGCGAGTTGGTCGCGGTAGGCGGTGACGAGGGTGGAGATCTTCGCCAGGCCGATGTCGTTGTGCGCGGAGTCGTCGTACTCGGCGTTCTTGAAGTAGTCCCAGTTGAAGACGTTGCCGTGCAGGTCCGTGGTGCCGAGCACGCTCAGCCGGACGGTCTTGTCGTGGCCGTGTCCGCTGCCCGCGTACGCCGGGGCTGTCTGGAAGCCGGCCGCTGCGAGCGCTGCCGCGCCACCGATCGCTGTGCGCCTCGTCATCGTGGTCCGCTCACCGCTGTCCGTCATTCGTCTGCCTCACGCATCGTCGGGTCTGGCCTCCGCCACCTTACGCGCGACACGCCCTCACTCCCGATTCGGAAATGGCCCTTCTGCTGAGAGAGGATGCAGCCCATGACCAAGCCGCCCGGCAAGCTCCTGCCGTTGGTCGCCGCCCTGCTGTGCGGCGCCGTTCTCGCCCAAGCCGCCCAGCCCGCCGACTCACCTGCCACGGCGTCGTCGCCTGCTGTGCGCACGCTGGCCGCCGGTCCCTTGAGCGGGAGCCCGATCGCGGCTTCGGGCCCGACTCAGCCGGGCCCGAAGCGCCACGGGCAGCGGCCGCACACCAAACCGGACGCCGACGACTGGAACCTGACCAAGCACGGCAAGGTGCTGTACCTCACCTTCGACGACGGCCCGCACCCCGGTTTCACACCGAAGGTCCTGCAGATCCTGCGCAGGCACCACGCCAAGGCAACGTTCTTCGTGCTCGGCGCCGAGGCCGCCAAACGGCCGGACCTGGTCGAGCAGACCCGCGCCGCCGGCCACCACATCGGCAACCACACCTGGGACCACCCGATGCTCACGAAGCTCCCGGCGGCCAAGATGCGCCAGGAGATCTTCTCCGGGGTGAAGTCGAAGTGCTTCCGCCCGCCGTTCCGCGACACCAACCCTGCGGTCGAGGCGACCGCCAAGGCCAACCACCAGCGCCAGGTCCTCTGGGATGTCGACACCAAGGACTGGAAGAAGCCCGGCGCCACCGCCATCGAGCACGCCATCCTGGCCGGCGCCTACCCCGGCGCCATCGTCCTCCTGCACGACGGCGGCGGCAACCGCACCCAAACCGTCATCGCCCTCGAACGAGCCATGACCAAACTCCAGCGCAAGGGCTACACCTTCCGCGCCCTCCCCTGCTAGCGCC
>NZ_SMKA01000265.1 GCF_004348455.1 Kribbella albertanoniae | reverse complement strand
GCCGCGTACCGCTCCCCAACCGCCCGAACCCCGCCGGAACCACCCGAACCCCGCCGGAACCGCCGGAACCGCCGGAACCGCCCCGATCAGCCTCGAACCACCGCGACGGGTCGGCAGACAGGCCTGGGCACCACCGGCGCCAACCACAGCCCGTCAGCCGCAAGCCACGTTCCCCCTGACCGCCGACCGAACCGCCCCGCCCAGCCACCACCGGAGATTCCCGGCCGCGTCCGAGCGACGCGCGGCCACCATCGCCGTACAAGAACCCACACATCGAGCACGAGAGCCGGGCAATCCCGGTGCGCCACTACTACGTGGTACCGTGTAGTGGTACTCGGTGCTACTGAGTACTGGGAGGAGCGTGGAGGGCTTGCGGTGGATGAGCTGACGGAGATGCTGAAGGGGACGCTCGAGGGGTGCGTGCTGGAGATCATCGGTCGTGAAGAGACCTATGGCTATGCCATCACGCGGCGGTTGAACGAGCTCGGCTTCGCTGATGTCGTCGAGGGGACGGTGTACACGATCCTGCTGCGGCTGGAGCGGAACGGGCTGGTGCAGGTGACGAAACGGCCGTCCGAGCAGGGGCCGCCGCGCAAGTTCTTCGCGCTGAACGACGCGGGGCGGGCGGAGCTCGCGACGTTCTGGGCGAAATGGACGTATGTGAAAACACGGATCGACAAGCTCAAGGAGGGCGGGAGATGAACTTCTGGGAGACCATCACCGGCAGCGATCTCACCAGGGAATGGAAGGCGTTCGAGGCCCGCGCCGCGGTGCTGCCGAACGACTTCCGGGCGGCGTGGGACGAGATCAAGACGCACCTGTCGCCGTACTCCGATTTCACCGGCCGGAATCTGATGCCGATCCTGGACGGCGCGTTGGGGCTGCTCGAGGAGTCCGCTGCCGATGGGCAAACCATCTACCAGGTGGTGGGCGACGACATCGAGGCGTTCAGTGCGGCCCTGGCCGGCGGCGAAGGGGCGCGGAGCTATCGCGACCGGTGGCGTGAGCAGTTGAACAGGAATGTCGCGCGCAAACTGGACCGGCTGGGAGGCTGACGTGGGGATTCAGGACATCATCGAAGGCAAGCGGCAGTGGCGCGCACACGTGGCGCGGGTGAAGGCGCTGCCGCCGGACTACCAGATCGTCTACCAGGAGATCCAGCGCTACCTGTTCAAGGTGGGACCGGTCGACCTGGTCGATGGCCAGTTACTGCAAGAGCTTGTCGACTTCTTCGAGCAAGGAGCCGCGTCCGGTCGAGGAGTCCTGCAACTCATCGGCACCGACGTAGCCGCCTTCGCCGACGACCTTGTCAAAGACTCCCGCACCTACGCCGACGTCTACCAGGAATCCGTCAGCAAGAAGTCCGGCACGTCCGAGAAGTAGCACCCCGTGACACGATGACCGCGTGACAGAGGACAGGAAGCGATCCGAGGTGCATGAACGGTTCGCACAGACCGAGGCGGAGCGCATCAGTCAGGAGGTCGAGGACGCAGCCGCCGATCCGGCGTACCAGGCCGAGTGGATCCGGCAGTCGAACCTGACGTACGGCGGACTGGTCGCAGCCGGCTTGGTGATGGTGCAGCCGTTTCTGACCGAGCCATCACTCGACGTGTCGGCACTGGTGTGTGTCGTTGCCTTTGCGGTGTCGATTCCGCTGCTCGCAGCGCTCCTGGTCCTGAACAGGCAGGAGGAGTTCCGGCGCCGCACCAGCCGGTCGGTGCCGGTCGCGATCGCGAAGGGGGTCGCCCAGGCGACGGCGTTCGTCGGCATCACCGCCGGTTTCTGGCACATGTCGCTCGTTGCGGGGATCGTGTTCCTGGTGATGGGATGCATTGCGGCCGGAGTGCACTCCTCGGGCTATGTGAACCTCGAGTACGACGCCAGCTTCCGCTCGAGATTCCGACCTCGCAAGCGCCGTGCACCTCAATGACGTTGGCTGGTGGCGAGTTGCCTTCCGGTGAGGGAGACGGCAGCGCCTAGCGTTATGAGGGCGGCCATCGGTACGGCGGTGTGTTCGCCGCCGAGCCCGGCGATGGGGGCGATGGTTCCGGCGGTGACCCAGTGGACGAATCCCTGCAGGGCTGAGCCGGTGCCGGGGTGGTGGCGGACGGCTGCGGATGCGAGGGCGCTTCCGTTGGGGATGATGAGGCCTTGGGCAGTCATCAGGACGAAGAAGCAGCTGATTGCCAGCAGCAACGGAGTGCCGAACCACAGCGCTCCGGTCAGCATCGCGATACCGGCGGTGAGAGCGGCGAGCTGACCGGTCAGGATGAGCTTGCGGGTGGCCACGCGACCGGCGAGCCGGGCAGCGATCAGCGCGGCGACGGTCATCCCGGCGGCGTTGGCGGCGAAGTCGATGGAGTAGGCGGCAGGCGAGAGCCCGTTCATGGTTTGCAGGACGAACGCCGAGGTGGCGACGTACGCGAACAGCGCACCCATCGCAGCCCCGGTGACCAGCAGATAGCCGACGTACTCGCGGTTGGCCAGGACAATGCGTCCGGCGGCGGCGAAGTTGCGTAGTCCGCCGGCGTGACGCCGTTCGCGGGGAAGCGATTCGGGTACGGCGACCAGGGCCGCCAGCGTCATCGCAAGACCGAGCACGGCGACGAGCCAGAACGAGACCCGCCAGTGCGACAGCTGCAGGATCAGCCCGCCGACGAGCGGACCAACAACGGGTGCGATGCCGCCGACCGCCGCGATGACGTTCACCACCCGGACCAGCCGCGCGCCGCTCGCGAGGTCGACGATGATCGCCCGGCCGATCACCATCGCCCAGCCGCCGGCGAAGCCCTGGACGAGCCTGGCCACCGCCATCACCGTGATAGTCGGGGCGAGCGCGCAGACGATCGAGGCCACGGTCATGGCCAGCAGGGCCGCGAGCAACGGAATCCGCCGGCCGCGTTGATCCGAGACCGGGCCGCCGATCAGCTGGCCGAGCGCCATACCGACGAAGAAGGTCGTCAGCGTGAGCTGGACCTGCGTCGCCGTACTGGACAGGTCGTCGGCGACCTGCGGGAAGGCGGGGACGTACATGTCGGTGGCCAGGGGCGCGATCGCGGCCACGAAGACCACGGTCGCGACCAGCCCGACGGTCAGCTGGGCCCGAACCTGGGAGGCAGGTCGATTCATCAGACGGTCAGCAGGACTTTGGTAGCGGTGCGTTCGTCCATGGCGCGGTAGCCCTCGGCGGCGCGGTCGATGGGCAGGACGAGGTCGAAAACCTTGCCAGGGTTGATCTTGCGGTCCCAGATCAGCTGGATCAGGTCGGGCAGATACTGCCGGACCGGGGCCGGACCACCGTGGATGTGGACGCCGGACATGAACAGCTCGTCGCCAGGGATCGCGACATCGTGGGAGACCCCGACAAATCCGACATGTCCGCCCGGCCGGGTAGAGCGGATGGCCTGCATCATTGCTTCCTGGGTGCCGACGGCCTCGATGACCGAGTGGGCGCCGAGCCCGCCGGTCAGCTCCTTGATGCGGGCGACGCCCTCGTCCCCACGCTCTTCGACGATGTCGGTGGCGCCGAACTCCTTGGCCAGCGCCTGACGATCGGCGTGCCGGCTGAAGGCGATGATCCGCTCGGCGCCGAGCTGCTGGGCAGCCAGGATTCCCAGCAGGCCAACGGCACCGTCCCCGACGACCGCGACCGTCTTACCCGGACCGGCCTCGGCGGCAACAGCGGCAAACCAACCAGTGCCGAGTACGTCGGACGCCGCCATCAGCGATGGGATCAGCTCTGGATCGGGCATCCCGGGAGTGGCGACGAGTGTGCCGTCGGCCAAGGGGATCCGGGCCCGCTCGGACTGGGTACCGATGGTTCCCATCAGGACTCGGTGCGCGCAGTACGCCTGGTAGCCGGCCTGGCACATCTCACAGGTGTTGTCCGAGGCCCAGAACGACCCGACGACGAAGTCGCCGACCTTGATCGTCCGCACCTCCGCGCCGACCTCCTCGACGACACCGACGTACTCGTGCCCCATCACCTGGTGATCGACGGGCTCGGCACCTCGATACGGCCACAGGTCGCTCCCGCAGATGCAGGTAGCCGAGAGGCGGATGATCGCGTCGGTCGGTACGACGATCTTCGGGTCCTCGCGGTCCTCCACCTGGACGTTCCCCGGTCCGTGCATGACTACCTGGCGCATGGCGCGCTCCTCCTCGAACTGACGCTGATACCTACCCTAGGAGTGAACGCGGCGGTCCGTCGTACAGGAAGTCCCTGTCGATAGGTGTACCGATAGGGCACCCTTCAGTGCCTCGGCGGCGCGCCCGGCGGACTACTGTCGTAGTCGTGGACAACCGTCAGGAGGTACGCGAGTTCCTCACAACTCGCCGCGCCCGCATCACGCCGGACCAGGCAGGCCTGCCGACCACCGGTACCCGGCGCGTTCCCGGTCTGCGCCGCAGCGAGGTGGCAACGATCGCCGGACTGAGCGTCGAGTACTACGCCCGGCTCGAGCGAGGGCAGATCGCCGGCGCGTCCACCGGCGTACTCGATGCCATCGCGCGGGCTCTGCAGTTGGACGACACCGAGCGGGCCCACTTGTTCGACCTAGCGCGGGCCGCGGACGGGATCCCGACCTCGGGCCGGGCGCGCCGCCGGGCGACCAGCAAGGCGGCGGCGTCGCGGCTCAGCCTGCAATGGGCCCTGGATGCGATCAAGGACGGTGTCGCGTTCGTCCGTGACTCGCAGCAGAATCTGCTGGCCACGAACGCGTTGGGACGCGCCTTCTACTCGCCGGTGATCGGCGAAGGCGGTCGCACGCCGAACCTGGCCAGGTTCCAGTTCCTGGATCCCGCCTCGCGGGACTTCTACCCGGACTGGGAGCTGTTCGCCCAGATGTGCGTCGCCATCATGCGCGCCGACTCCGGCCGCGACCCGCACGACCGCGGGCTCCAGGACCTCGTCGGCGAGCTCTCCACCCAGAGCGAGACCTTCCGCCGGCTGTGGGCCGACCACAACGTCCGCACCCACGGAGCAGGCACCAAGCGCTTCAACCACCCCGTCGTCGGCGAAGTCACGCTTGTCTACGAGGAGCTCGCGATCACCGCCGAGCCGGGACTGGTCCTGCTGATCTCCACAGCCGAACCGGGTTCACCCTCGGCCGAGCGGCTCCGGCTACTCGCTTCCTGGGCGACACCGGCCGACGTACCGACGAACAACCACTGAAGGGCCTCATGCAGATCACGCGCAGCAGCATCGACACCGTCAAAGGACCGGCCGACTGGTTCACCGGCGATGTCTACATCGACGCCGTCGCCGCGGCCCCGCCGCCGTCGAGGATTGCCGCCAACCTCGTCCACTTCATGCCTGGCGCCCGCACCCATTGGCACCGGCACCCGTTGAGCCAGACAGTCTTCGTCACTGAAGGCGTCGGTCTGTGCCAGCGCCGCGGCGGACCCATCGAGGTCATCCGCCCCGGCGACCGGGTCCTCTTCGAAGCCGACGAGGAGCACTGGCACGGCGCTGCTCCCAACCGGCTGATGGTCCACGTCGCGATCAACGAAGGCGATTCCGATCACGACGTCGTCCACTGGCTCGCACCCGTCACCGACGAGGAATACGCGGCCGCACCCGCGGTCTGACGCCCCACCGTTCAACCGAACGGTTGACGGTGGGTTCAACCGGCTGAGGGTCGGGGGAGCCGCTCGGTTGATGTGGCAGCCGGTGCTTCGGCGACACGATGAACGTGTTGTGTCGCCGAAGAGAGGAAGTTGCCGTGACCAGTGGGTTCAGTCGTCGGAGTCTGCTCGGAGTGGGTGCGGGCGTCGGTACGGCGCTAGCGATCGGTACGCCGGCCTTCGCTGCCCGGTCGTCGCGCGAGGAGACGCGGTCCCTGGATGAGCTCTACCGTGCCGCGGTCGCCGAATCGGGGAAGCTGGTCGTCTACGCGGGTGGCGATCGCCAGCTTCAGCCGGATGCGACCGTCGCTGCCTTCGAGGCACGGTTCCCCGAGATCGACATGACCATCGTGGTCGACTACAGCAAGTTCCACGACGTTCGGGTGAACAACCAGTTGGCGACCGGGACGCTCGTACCGGATGTGGTTCAGCTGCAGACACTGCAGAACTTCCCGCGCTGGAAGCGGGAGGGCAGGCTGCTGCCGTACAAGCCGGCCGGCTTCGGCAAGGTGTACGACGGCTTCAAGGACAGCGACGGTGCCTGGACGGCCATCAACGTCTTCGCGTTCAGCTACATCTACAACGTCGCCGGGGTCGGCGGCAACGCGCCTACGTCGCCGCGTGATCTCGCGGATCCGCGCTGGCGCGGCAATGTCGCGTCCGCCTACCCGAACGACGATGACGCGACCCTGTTCCTGTTCAAGCGGTACGTCGACGCGTACGGCTGGGGCTGGCTTGCTCAGCTGGCGCAGCAGGAGCTCTCGTTCGCGCGAGGCAGCTTCACCCCGGGAGTCGCAGTCGCAGAAGGCCGCAAGGCGCTCGGAGTCGGCGGATCCGGTAATCCCCGGGCGACGGATGCGACCCGTTGGGTGGTGCCGGCCAAGGATCCGTTCATGGCCTGGGGCCAGCGCGCAGCGATCTTCGCGGCGGCGAAGAATCCCACGGCCGCAAAGCTCTACCTGAACTGGCAGCTCAGTCAGGAACGTCAGTCGGCGTCGTTCAACGGGTGGTCCGTGCGCACCGACGTTGCCCCCGGCACCGGTCTACGCCCGATCTGGACCTACGCGAACGCCGGCCTGGACGGCTTCCCGGCCTTCATGGCGGACCGGGCCGAGGTCGAGCGCTGGCGCCAGACGTTCAGTTTGTACTTCGGTGAGGTGACCGGCGCCCCGAGCTCGGGATGGCTGGGCCTTCACCCGGGCCGCTGACAGCGGGTCGGTTCGGGACCGGCGGCTACACTCGGCGACATCCTGCGAAGGAGCCGCCAGCCGAAGGAGCCACCGTGTCCCGGATCGCCGTGTCGCGCCTCGAGCTCGCCGTACACGCAGCGTTCTTCCTGCTGGTGATCGGTTCGTTCAGCCGGCTGCTGTCATTGGACTCCTGGCTCTGCGTCTGGATCGTGAGTCTCAGCGTGCTGCTGTCGGCCGGGTACGCGGTGACGGTCTGGGCAGGCGATCGTCTCGGTCGGTGGCAGCTGCCGCTGATCGTCGCGGTGACGCTGATGTGGGTGCTGCTGATCACCACGGTGCCGGCGACCTACGCAGCGGTGTACAGCTGGCTGGTCATCCCGTTGGCCTGCCTGTTGTTGCGCTCGCTGCCCGTGCCGGTCGCTCTTGTTGCCATCGGCATCATGACTGGTCTGTTCGGTCTGTCTCTGTTCCAGCGATCCGCGGGCTTCGACCTGTTCCTGCCGCCTGCCGCGGCGTTGTGGGCAACCGTTGCGCTGTATGCCCGGCAGCAGCGTGACTCCGTGGTTCGGCAGCAGCTGATCGACGAGCTCGAACGCACCCGTGCGGAGCTGGCCCATCAGCAGCACGAGGCGGGCATGCTCGCCGAGCGGGCCCGGTTGGCTCGGGAGATCCACGACACCGTCACGCAGGAGCTGGCGGGCAGCAGGATGCTCTTGCAGGCTGCGGATCGGGAGTGGGATTCGGAACCTGCCCGGGCCCGGGAGCGGGTCCGCGGAGTCACCGAGATGCTGGGACAGAACGTCGTACAGGCTAGGCGGTTGATCGCTGACCTGACACCGGCCGAGCTCGAGGATGGCGGTCTGGAGGTTGCGTTGGCGGAGTTGTGCCGGCGTGAGCGAGCCTATGGGCCGGAGGTTGTGCTGACGACGACGGGGGAGCCCAGGCTGTTGAGCTCTTCGGTGGAGAGCGCGCTGCTGCGGACGGCGCAGGGTGCTCTGGCGAACGTCCGGGATCACGCTCAGGCGGATCGGGTCGAGGTGGTGCTGGACTGGACGGGGGAGACGGTCAGCCTGCAGATCGTTGATAACGGCAACGGTGTCGACGACCGAGCGTCCGCGGCCGACCGGGGCTTCGGCCTGCCGTCGCTGCGTGAGCGGCTCCGGGGACTCGGCGGAACCGTGACGCTCGACAGCACTCCCGGACGCGGTACGGCGTTGACCGCGTCGGTGCCGATCGGATGAAGGTTCTGCTCGTCGACGATCACGTGGTGGTTCGTGCCGGTCTGCGCGCGCTGCTCGAGGGCGAACGCGGCTTCGAGGTGACCGGCGAGACCGGCGACGGCGAGGAGGCAGTCCGCCTCGCCCAGCTGCTCGAGCCCGATCTGGTGCTGATGGACCTCCGGCTGCAGGACAGCGCGATCGACGGCATCGAGGCGACCCGCCGGATCGCGCTCGCCGTACCGCACGTGAAGGTCGTCGTACTGACCAGCCACGGCACCCGCACCGACGTCGCTCTCGCTCTGGCCGCCGGTGCCCGCGGCTACGTCCTGAAGGCGGGCCCGCCCGATGACCTCTTCCGCGCCCTGCGGACGACGTACGACGGCGGCGCCGGAATCGCGCAGGACGCGGTCGGCCTCCTGGTCGGCGAGGTGGTGGCACCGACCACGCCGCTGACCGACCGCGAGCTCCAGATCGTCAGGCTCCTCGCGCAAGGTCGCAGCAACCGCGAGATTGCCGCGGACCTCTACCTCAGCGAGGCCACCGTCAAGACGCACCTGATCCGCATCTACCGCAAACTCGGCAGCAACAACCGGGCCGGCACCGTCGCCGAAGCAACCCGCCGCGGCCTCCTCCACCTCACCTGACCCTCGAAAAGTCGGAGGCAAACTGTCCGTGGGGCATGTGAGGATGCCGTCATGGGTAGCTCAGAGGTTGTACTGCGGGCAGCGACGGCTGACGACCACGACCAGCTGTGGGGTCTGTTCGCCACGGCGATGATGTTCGACAGTACGTCGTCCGACCTGGACCGGGAGATCTTCGAGCCCGAGCGCGCGTTGGTGGCGACGGACGGCGACCTGCTGGTCGGTACGGCGAAGGCTCTGACCCGGGATCTGTCGGTTCCGGGTGCGGTCGTGGCGGCGGCGCACGTTACCGGGGTCGGCGTTCGGGCGACCCACCGGCGGCAGGGCATCTTGTCCCGCTTGATGAGTCGGCAACTGAGAGAAGCGCCGGAGGCGTTGGCGGTGCTCTGGGCGAGCGAAGCCGCGATCTACGGGCGGTTCGGATATGCCCCGGCGGCGCGGAACGTTTCGTACGAGATCAACTTGCATCGGGTCAGGCCACATCTGGTACCGCGCGGCGCTGACCGCGTCGAGGAGCTGACCGGGGAGGACACGGCCGCCCAACTGGCGCCGTTGCTCCGGGCTTTGCAGTCGCGCCGGCCGGGGGTGTCGGGCCGGTCGGACCTGCTCTGGCACAAGCGGCTCCAGGACAAGCCCGAGGATCGTGGCGGCGCGACTCCACGGCAGATTCTGGTCCACCGCGATGCCGCGGGCGCCGTGGACGGGTACGCCCTGTGGCGCGGGAAGATGAACTGGGCGGTCGAAGGGCCGGCCAACGAGGTGGTCCTGGAGGAGCTCGTCGCGATCGACCCAACGGCGTACCACGCGCTGTGGCATTACGTGCTGACCCTGGATCTGGCCGGCAAGGTCCAATACGGCCACGCCGCAGTCGACGAGCCGCTGCAGCAACTGGTGAGCAACCCGGCCGCGCTAGTCCGCCGGCTCGGCGAGTCCCTGTGGATTCGGCTCACCGACGTTAGCCGAGCCCTCGCGCAACGCCGCTACGCCTCTGCGGTGGACGTCGTACTCGAAGTGAGCGACGACGTCATCGAGCACAACAACGGCCGCTTCCACCTGATCGGTGACTCCAAGAGCACCACCTGCGAACGCACCGAGGCTGCCCCCGACCTCACCTTGTCGGTGAGCGAACTCTCCGGCACCTACCTCGGCGGCCGGTCGCTGGCAGAGTTCGCCGCCACTGGCCGAGTCACTGAACACACCCCCGGCGCCCTGATCACGACCGCAACCGCATTGACCTGGCCGGTGGCTCCCACCAGCATCGAGGTCTTCTAGCGACCGTGTCAGGTCAACGCGGCTGCGATCCGGACGACGCGCTCCACCTGGACCCCGGCGGCGACGCGAGCCTTGTCGTCCACCGCGCCGTGTGCGGACACGTGCGAGGTCCCGTACGGATTGCCGTCCTCGAACTTGGACGGGTCGGTGTAGCCGGGCGGTACGACGATGCCGCCCCAGTGGTAGATGGTGTTGTACAGCGCGAGCAAGGTCGACTCCTGGCCGCCGTGCTCGGTCTGTGACGAGGTGAATCCGCTGTACACCTTGTCGGCGAGCTGCCCCTTCTCCCACTGCGGGCCCAGGGTGTCCATGTACTGCTTCAGCTGTGCCGCGATGTTGCCGAAGCGCGTTGGGGAACCGAAGATGACGGCGTCCGCCCAGACGACGTCGTCCGGAATGGCTTCTTTCAGATCGGCTGTTCGTTCGAGGTTGGCTCGCCACTCGGGGTTGGAGTCGACGGCCGCGGCCGGCGCCAGTTCATGCACCTTCCGCAGACGCACGGTCGCGCCGGCTTTCTCGGCATGCTCGGCCATCGTTCGAGCCAGGTCCGCGATCGTTCCCGTGGACGAGTAGTAGATGACACTCACCTTGACGTCCTGCTGATCGGCCGTCACGTGCGTCCTCCTTCTCCTGGAGTGCTCTTGCCCTGCCGGTGCCCAGGCCTCAGGGCTCCATTCGGTGCCGGGCTGGTAGCGGTGACGTCACTTGGCGCGGTCCTGGATGCCGGTGACGCCGTGCTCGCGGGCGCAATGCGCGCAGCAGTAGGTAGCTGTGTCGGCTTGCGTGCCGTGGCCGAGGATTCGGCAGCCGCAGTGGGTGCAGGTGGGCGCAATCCGGTGGGCGGCGCACTCGATGGAGTCGAAGGTCAGTTCTTCGCCGGCTGCGGTCCGGACGAAGAAAGCGTTGGCGTAGTCGTTTCCGCACACGTCACACGAAGGCATCAGGGTGTCCTTTCGTTCATCGCGGTTCCTGGCCGGTGAAGCGACTGGTCAGGGCCGGAACGGTGGGTAGGTGTAGCTGGGGGTCCAGAACGGTGCCCGGGCCGAGGAAGCCGCCCGAGCCGACCTCGAGGGACCGGACCCGGCGGACGGCACCTCCAGCGTCAGGTCGGTGTCGTCGAGCCGGACCAAGGCGGCCGGTGCCTTTGTCATTCACGACAGCTTCTCCTTTGCTTCTGACGCGTCGCAGACCAATGTCAGCCCCGCTCGCCATGCTGCATCCGCCTGACGATGACTGCGATGTCGATGGCGGCGACGAGTGCGAGGATCGCGGCGATCATCACCACGGCGACCGGAAGGTCCAGGACCGCGAAGCAGGCGGCGGCGCTTGCGCACGTGACGAGCCCGAAGACAGCCAGGACGAGCCGTAGCGTCAGCGCGCTGCGGGGCGGCCGCGGGTTGACCAGGGGCCCAGTCGTACCGATCGGATCTCCACCTCCAAACCTGGTTCGCGCTTCAGTTGCTGAGCTCGATGCGGCGAGTTTTGGTGGCGTGGGTTTTCGGCGCGGTGATGGTCAGCACGCCGTCACGCAGGTCGGCGGTGGCGTTGTCGCCATCGATGTCGGCGGGCAAGGTCACCGTGTAACCGAAGCTGCCGGTACGTCGTGTTTGCCGGCGAAGGACACCGCGACGATCACGTTCCTTGACCTCCCCGTGGATGGTGAGGTCACGTCCTGACCAGTCGATGGTCAGATCATCGCGTGCCACCCCTGGCAGGTCGGCCTCGACGATGAACGCGTCGTCGGATTCCTCGAGGTCAACCGGCGGCGACCACCGGCTGCCGGTACTGAAGTCGTCCCTGACTGCTCGGACGAATTCCTCCATCCGCTGGTAGTTGTCGTCGAACGGCGCGAACGGGTCCCACGGCGACAGCGGTCTCCGCTGCCCCCGGCGGTTAACGTTGTCATTGCGGCGGATCGGAAGCGTCACGGATCTCACCTTCTCCACGGGTGCTTGGACTTGGCCGCTTTCGTCTTCGGCGCGGCGTGGCCGCGCCACAACTGCCCGGTACCCGCTGACAGCGCAGCGATTCAGGTGACCGGACGTCTCGTATTGAATCGGCGCTCGGTGACAGCGCGGTCGGTCGCCGGTTCACCGATTGGGAGTGCAATGTGTCAGCCATCTGGTGCGTCCTTGGGGATTCGGTGGGTGCCGGTCGGGTTGACGTGGAGCACGAAGCCGTGGGGTGTGGTCCACTCGATCGTCTTGGCGTCGATTCGGCGGACTTTCCATCCGGCGGCGTGCGTTTTTACCCGGTGGCCGTAGCGGATCAGCGGCATGAGGTTCTGCGTATTGGTCTGGCCTGGTGGGCCGAGCGGATCGTAGGGATCGATGTGATCCAGGTCGATGCTGCTGGTGGTTTCGCGGGTGCCGTAGGGGAATTGTTCGGTGGGGTGGATGAGCTTGACGTGTTCGCGGAGCTGGCCGGTGGCCTCGTAGGCGTCGGAGCTGACGGCCTTGTTGAGATCGATGACAGGCTTCACCAAATACGGTCCGTACCCGATGGCTTCGGTGAGTTGGGCGAGCAGCAGCGGCCCGACCTCTTCGACGCGGACGACGCCGGTGCCGGTGGCGAGGGTGTGGTCGGTGAGATGTAGGTAGACCTCGGTTTTCCCGGGGCGCGGCGTGACGGATCCCTGCCCGTGCGGGCAGGCGTGGGCGTCGCGTTTGATCTGGGCGAGCCGGGCCGCGAGGGCGCGCAGTTCGTCCGGGGTCATTGTTTCGCTTGTCTCGGGCGGGCTTTCGCTGGGTGGTTCGAAGGGGTCTACTGTCCAGGCGTCGCTTGGGTCGAGAGGATCAGGGAGATCGCCCTCACCTGGATGGGGCGCCTCGCGATCGGCCTCATCATCCACGCCGGCCTCCTTTAGACCGGGCTCGTCTAGATCGGGCTCGTCCAGACAGGACTCGTTGCCCGGGCCAGGCTCGCTGTCCGGACGGGGCTTGTCGTCCACACCGGGGGTGCCGTGGAGACAGGGATCTACGCTGACACCGGCTGCCCGGTCAGCCCGCCGGTCGTTGCCTGTAGCAACGTTGGCGGGTGTGGCGGCGGGGTGAGGTGCGACGGCAGGCGCGGGGACAGGGCTAGGTGCGGGGCCGGCGTCAGACGTGTGGTCCGAGTGAGACGCGGGGCCCGAGTGTGGCGCGGGGCGTGAGTCTGGCGCCGGAGTGGAGGCGCTAGCAGATGCAGAAGTGGGCGCGGGCTCGGGAGATGGCCGGGCAGCAGACACGGGAGTGG
>NZ_SMKA01000264.1 GCF_004348455.1 Kribbella albertanoniae | reverse complement strand
GGGTGGTTCGGTCGGTGACCGCGGTTTCCGTTGCCCGGGCTTCCGGGCTTCCTGGGCTTTCGGGCTACGGCTGAGGCCCGTGCATGAGGAGGACGGTTGGCTGACCCGCCGCGGTGGCGAATGATTCCTTCTGCCGGCATTTGATGGGTCAGCCCCAAGGCCGGTTAGTTAGGGCGGGTTGGGGTGGTGTCAAGGCGGTGTGTTGAACGTGAAGCAGCGGAGCTCGTTGGGTAGACAGGTTTGTCCTCGCGAGACAACCAGCTACCTAATGAGGCTCCGCTGCCTGCTCAGTCTGTCATTACCCGCACGATCACAGTGGCTGAGGGTGCTTTCGCGCCTGGTCATCTGGGCGGGTTGACCCAGCATGTTCCGTTCGAGATGGTCGACGCGGTCCTGGCCGAGACCCGCACGACCCAGGCCAGGGTCCGCGCGCTGCCGGCCCGGGTGGTGGTCTATCTGTTACTGGCCGGGTGCCTGTTCACCGATCATGGTTATGGCCAGGTATGGCACCGGCTGGTCGCCGGACTGCGCGGCCTGACAGTGGCGGCACCGACCGCGGCCGCGTTGACCCATGCCCGGCGCCGGCTCGGGCCGGCGCCGCTGAAGGCGTTGTTCGACCTGCTCCGGGGCCCCGGACCCACCAGCGCCACGGGCTGGGTGCGGTGGCGAGGACTGCTAGTCACCGCGATCGACGGCACGACCTTGTCGGTGCCCGACACCACCGCGAACCTGGACGAGTTCACCAAACGAGCCAGTGGCAACAGCGGGTCGTATCCACACCTGCGGCTACTGGCCGTGGTGTGTTGCGGCACCCGCACCGTCATCGACGCCGTCTTCGGCCCGTCCAGCGTTGGCGAAACCAGCTACGCCCCGACACTACTGCGGCGTGCTCTGCGCGCCGGCATGATCGTTTTGGCCGACCGGGGAATGGCGACCAACGACATCATCACCGCGATCACCAGCACCGGCGCGGAACTGCTGATCCGCTGCAAAACCAACCGCAAACTCCCCGTTCTGCAACGCCTGCACGACGGGTCCTACCTGTCGATGTGGCACGGCACCACGGTCCGCGTCATCACCGCCGAGATCACCATCGCGACCACCCACGGCAAACGCACCGGCAGCTACCGGCTCATCACCACCCTGCTCGACCCCCACACCCACCCCGCGTTCGACCTGGTCACGCTCTACCACCAGCGCTGGGAAATCGAGACCACCTACCTCGCGATCAAACACACCATCCTCGGCGGGCACGTCCTGCGCGCCCGCACCCCCAACGGCATCACCCAAGAGGTCTACGCACTCCTGACCACCTACCAAATCCTGCGCCACGCCATGACCGACGCCACCGACACCCAGCCCGGCACCGACCCCGACCGGGCCAGCTTCACCATCGCCCTCAACGCCGCCCGCGACCAACTCATCCAAGCCACCAACATCATCACCGGCACCGTCATCGACCTCGTCGGACACATCGGCCAACTCGTCCTGGCCAACCTCCTACCCCCACGCCGACTCCGTCTCAGCCCCCGCGCAGTCAAACGAGCCACCTCCAAATACCCACCCCACGGACCCAAAATCAACCGCACCACCTACAAAGCCACCATCAACATCAACATCCTTGACACACCACCCTGACCACTAACTAACCGGCCTTGGGGTTGCCCCTTCAAAATTCCAGTGGGCAACCCCCCACTTGAGGGGATATCCGGGCACTCCGCTCGGTGTGTGGGTTCTGTACGGCGGGGCTGGTGCCGCGTCGCTCGGATGCGGCCGGGAACGCCCGGCGGTGATTGCCGCCGACAGCAGCGAGGCCCGTCTGCTGACGCGCCGCGGTGATTCGATGCTCGGGGTCCTGTACGCGGTTGCCCGGCGCGGCTGGGGAGTCGTACCACCCGAAAACGACCGGCAGAACTCCCCAGCCCTCGCAGAAACCAGCCGAACCGCCGAACCCCGTACACCCACGTGGGGACCCCGGACACCTGACCAGATGTCCGAACTCCCCACCAGGTGACCGCAGTACCCCGGCCAACCTGCACGCGGCCCAGCAGAGCGCCGTACGGGCTAGCGTCCGAAGAACCCGCACACCCTGACCTCCGGATCGTCGGACGTTAATCGCTGCTCGGGGCTAACGTCCGAAGGATCCGAGGGCGTGGTCTCCGGATCTTCGGACGTTGTGACGGGTATGACGGTGAACCACCCACACATCAGTCAGGAGAGTCGGGGATCTGTCGAGATGGGGGGCCGCAACGGGTCACATGTCTGGCGGCGGGTCGACTGTTCCCAGCCGTAGCCCGTCAGCCCCGGCGGCGATCACGCGGTCGCCGGCCTCGCCATCGGCTCAGCCGCGCGGCCGCCTCGCAGCGCTGCATGGTCGGACGCTGTGGCGGTCGGGTGCCGTGCGGACCGCGTCTTTGTGGAGTGTGGTGGGCAGTATGTGCACATTTGGTTCCACTGATCGGACGGCTGGGGTTGCCTTGGTGAGCTGCGGTCGGGGTGAGGTTGGCGGGGTGCGGCTGTCTGGCGGGTGACCCGGGGGGCTGGGGAGTCCTAGCCGTCGTTTTCGGGTGGTGGCACTCTCCCGCTCGCGATCAGTGGAGGTGGGTGTCGAAGGTGTGGCGGTTGGTTGTGGTGAAGGCGTGTTCTTGGCGGGACCAGGTGATGCGGTCGGCGCGTTGTTGGGGGGTTACCTGGGCTGTGGTTTCGGTCCAGAAGCGGACGTTGCGGGACTGGCGTTCGAGGATGGCGTCGACCAGTGCGCCACGCTGCAACTGGGTGAGCCCGTAGGCGTCGGCGAGGACTCGGACCTGGGCTGCTTGGCGGGTGGGGTCGTTGTGTTTTGAGGCTATGCACCAGGTCCAGGCGGCGTAGCCGAGGTCTTCCAACGGGCTGCCTGGTTCGGCGGTGTCGAAGTCGATCAGGGCGACTGGGAGGTTGTCGCGGAAGATCGTGTTGTTGGGGCCTGGGTCGTGGTGGCAGATGACTCGGTGGGGAGCTGAGCGGGTGGCGTCGTGGAAGGCGCGGAGGAGTACGCCGAAGGCCGCGATCTGCTCGTTCTGCCAGCGTTGAAACCCGGGACCCACCCTTCGAGATAGGTGAGGATGTCGCGGCCCTCGTCGTCCTGGCCCAGGTAGCGCGGTGCCCCGGCGAAACCACGTGCTTCGAGCAGCCGGAGCAGATCCGGAGTTCCGGGTGCCGCAGGGCGCCGTACGGTATCCCCGATCCGTACGACGCCTGGCGTGATGCGGCCGCCGGTCAACTCCTCCATCTACTGGGTCGGGCGGGCCTGGGCGAAGGTCCAGTGGTGGCCTTCCAGGTCCTCGGTTTCGTAGCGACGGTAGCCGTGCTGGTGGATCTCGGAGAGGATCTTGGCGCCGGACTCCTGGGTGTGTGCGAAGTGGGCGTCCAGGTCGTCGACGTAGATCCAGGTGGTGTGGTCGTGCTGCGGTGGGCGCTCGTCGGTACGCCGGAACAAGAGCAGGCTGCAGTTGCCGACGTTGAGCTCGATCCAGGACGGCGTGGTCCCCTCGGCCGGGATCCTGCCCCAGGAGTCGAGCCCGAAGACCGTGTGCAGCCAGCGGGCTGCGGCCGCCGGGTCTTCGTAGTAAAGGCCGACGGCCAGGCGGTCCAGTTCGCGCGGCGTACTGGGCGCAGCGTCGCGACGGGCGATCCATCGGGGGACCCAGTGGATGACGTTCGCCCAGAAGTAGAAGGCCTTCTCGCCGCCGGGGACGAGAGCTTGTACGACGGTCACTCGGGTGCCGTCGTCGTGGGCGGCGAAGGTGATCTCGGTTTCGGTGTCGTCGACCGAACTGCGGTAGGCGAAACGGACGCCTGGTTCCCAGTCGGTGATGGTGGCGAGCACCAGCACGTCATCGGGCAGCGAATAGACCTCGAGCAGGCGGCCGCCGACGCCTGGTTCGATCTGCATCGCAGTGGCGCGGGCCGCGTCGAAGAAGTTGATCGGCCCACGGATCCACCACAGGTCGATCTCCTCGGTGAAGATCTGGAACGCGGTCGCCGGGTCGACCGGGACCTCGACAGTTGCTGTTGCTGACAAAGCAGTCATGACTTCTCCACATGTCGTTTGAAGGCACCGAGTTGCTCACGCCAGTGCGCCTGGACCTGGTCGAGCCACGCCTGGACGGCGACCACAGGCTCGGGGTTCAGCCGGAAGAGCCGAACGCGGGCGTCGTCCGGGACGCGCTCGTCGGCGACCAGGCCGGCCTCGAGCAGGATCCGCAGGTGCCGGCTCATGGCAGGTGACGACGAGCCCGTGGCGACCGCGAGTTGACCGGCGCGCTGCGGACCTTCGCCGAGCAGCCGGACCACCTGGCGCCGGGTCGGATCGGCGAGTACCTCGAAGAACCGGTCGACCTGATCTTCCACCATGCCGTAATAGTTCTATCAGCCGTTAACTATTGTCAAGCCCTGGAAGAACCCCGCGTTTGGTTGGATAGGGCCATGAGTGAGAGAGATGTCGAGAAGGACTACACGGTCGCCGAGTTCGCCGCCAAGCTGCGCCGGCTGGCCGATGCCCTGGAGGCGGGGAAGCCGTTCCGGATCCAGATCGCCGGAGAGCGTTTCACCGTCCCGAAGAACGCCCAGATCAGTGTCGAGCACGAGCGCTCCGAGGACAAGGAAGAGGTCGAGTTCCAGCTGAAGTGGGCCCTCGCCGACGCCGACGAGGACCCCGAGGACGACGACGAGGTGTGAGGAAACGGCCTGCCGGGCCCCCAGGGTCCGGCAGGTCAGCTCGAAGCGGCCTGCAGTGCTTGTACGACGTGGCAGGCGACCTGCGGGTCGGTTGTCGCGGGAAGGACGGGGAGCGGGGTCGAGTGGCAGGCGTCGATGCCGTTGCCGGCGGCTACTAGTTGGCAGCGGGGGTGGAAGCGGCAGCCGGAGGGGATCTGAGTGGGGTCCGGTGGTTCGCCGGTGAGGATGATGCGTTCAGGTGACTCGGGCAGCACCGACAACAAAGCCTGGGTGTAGGGGTGCTGGGGGTTCGTGAGCACGTCCTCGGTTCGGCCGGATTCTACGATTCGGCCGAGGTACATGACCGCGACCCGGTCTGCGATGTTCCAGGCCAGGCCGAGATCGTGGGTGACGACGAGTGCGCCGAGACCGAGGTCGTCCCGGAGGCGGAGCAGCAACGCCAGGATCTCGCCCCGGATGGAAGCGTCCAGGGAGGCGACCGGTTCGTCGGCGATCAGGATCTTTGGGTCCAGCGCGAGCGCGCCGGCGATCACCACGCGCTGTCGCTGACCGCCGGAAAGCTCGTGCGGATAGCGGAGGAAGAACCGCTCCGGCGGACGCAGCCCTGCCCGGGCCAGCGCCGAGGTGACGACCGCTTCCTCGTCGGGCAGCTTGTGGATTCGGGGGCCTTCGGCAACCGCTTCATAGACGGTATGGCGTGGATTCAGCGACCCCGTCGGATCCTGCAGGACGAGCTGGACCTGCCGCCGGAAGGCGCGGAGCGCGCGACCGGAATAGGACAGCGGGCGGCCTTCGTAGGACACGTTGCCCGAACGAGGCTTCTCCAGGCCGAGAAGCGTCCGGGCCAGGGTGGTCTTGCCGCAACCGGATTCGCCGACGAGGGCAACGATCTCACCCGGGGCGACGGACAGGTTCACCCCGTCGACGGCACGCGCCCGGCCGAACTCGACCACCACATCAGTTGCCTCTAGCACGTTTCCTCCACTAGAACGCAGGCGGCGTGCCGGTGGGAACCGGCCGGACGGAGGTCGACCGGTGTCGTGGCGCAACTGTCCAATGCGACCGGGCAGCGGGGATGGAACGAGCAGCCGCCAGGCAGGGATTGCGGATCCGGCGGGTCACCAGCGAGGCCACGCGGAGCCAACCGCGACGCCGGATCGCCGACCGTGGGGAAGGCGGCGGACAAAGCCTGGCTGTAGGGATGGCGGAACGCCGAACCAGCCGGCCCGGTCTCCACCAACCGCCCGGCATACATGATCGCAAGCCGATCGCAGACATCCGCGAGCACCGACAGATCATGCGAGATCATCAACAGCGAGATCCCGTGCGAGGCGATCAACTCGCGGATCAGCGACAGCACCTGCGCCTGCACCATCAGGTCCAGCGCCGTCGTCGGCTCGTCCGCAATGATGAGCTGCGGCGAACAGGCCAGCGCCATCGCGATCATGACTCGTTGCCGTTGGCCACCACTCAGCTCGTGCGGATAGCTCCGCGCGCGCCAGCCCGGCAACCCGACCTGCTCCAACAGCTCCGCCACCCGGGCGCGAGCCTGGGTAGGCGATGCCAGCCGATGCACCAGCAACGGCTCCGCGATCTGCTCGCCAATTCGCCGTACCGGATTGAGCCCGTGCTGTGCGCCCTGGAAGACGATCGACGCCGACGACCACCGGACCGCGCGCATCCGGCCCCAGTTCATCGCCACGACATCCTCGCCGTCCAGCAGGATCCGCCCCTCGATCCGGGCGGTCCGCGGCAGCAGCCGCAGCAACGACAGCGCGACCGTCGACTTGCCCGACCCCGACTCCCCCGCCAGCCCGACAGCCTCGCCGGCGGCCAGCGACAACGACACTCCCCGTACGGCGGGCACGTCGCCTCCCGCCAGTTGGTACGTCACCGAGAGATCGTCCAGCTCGAGCATCATCGGGCCGCCCGAGTCCGGAGCCGCGGGTTCAGTACAGTCTCCAAAGCCCTTCCACACAAGGTGAAAGCCATCACCACGGCCACGATGCACAGACCGGGGATGAGGATGTACCACCACGCCCCAGCAGTCGCCGCACCCCAGTCGTACGAGCCGCGCAGCATCGTCCCCCAGGAGGTCTTGTTCGCACTCACGCCGAGGAACGCCAGCGTCGACTCGGTGACGATCGCGCTCGCCACCTCGAGCGTCGTACTTGCCAATAGCAACGGTGCGACGTTCGGCAGCACGTGCCGGGTGGTGATGTGCCAGTGGCCGGCGCCGAGGGCGAGCGACCGTTCAATGTACGGCCGGGCCTCGACCGCGAGCGTCTGCGCGCGGATCAGTCGAGCGGTCGACGGCCACGACGTCACGCCGATCGCGATGATGATCGTCGCCGTACTGCCACCGAGAATCGCCGCCAGCACCAACGCGGTCACCAACGACGGCAGCACCAGGAACCAGTCGGTCACCCGCAACACGATCGCGCCGGCCCAGCCCCGGAAATGACCGGCCGCGATCCCGAGCACGGTCCCGATCACCATGCTGAGCAGGGCCGCGAGGAACCCGATCAGCAAGGAGGTCCGCGAACCCCACCAGATCATCAGCAGCACGGACCGCCCGGACTCATCAGTCCCGAGCGGATAGTCCCAGCTCGGCGGCGCCAGCTTCGCACCCGTGCCACTGACCACGTTGGTGACACCGGAGTCGATGAACAAGGGCGCGACCAGCGCGAGCACCACCGCAACCGCCAGTACGACGAGACCCGTCATACCGGCCTTGTGCGTGCGGAAGTCGCGCCAGAACCGTTGCACAGAACGCTGCCGCCGCACCCAGGCCAAGTTACTCATACCGACCTCACCCGCGGATCCAGCACGTGGTAGATCACGTCGGCCAAGGTGTTCATCAGGATCACCGACACCGTGATCAGCAGGAACGTGCCCTGCATCAACGTGAAGTCCGGCACCCGGATCGCCTCGTAGAACAGCTGCCCGAGCCCCGGCCAGCTGAAGATCGCCTCGACCGTCACCGCACCTCCGACGACGAATCCGATCCGCATGAACACCAACGTCACCGTCGGCAGCAACGCATTCGGTACGGCGTGCCGGCGCCGGATGTCGTCGTCCTTCAGCCCCTTGGCCCGGGCGGTCGTGATGTAGTCCTGCTCGACCTCATCCAGCACCGACGACCGCATCACCAGCAGGTACTGCGCGTAAACCACCGCCACCAAGGTCAAGCACGGCAACACCATGTGCTGCGCGACATCCAGCACATATCCGAACCCATCAGGCGCATCCACCGAAGAGATCCCGCGGGTCGGGAACAGCCCCGGGATCGGCCCGATGCCGGCCGCGAACACCATCAGGAGCAACAGCCCAAGCCAGAACGTCGGCACCGACCACAGCACCAGCGAGATCGCCGTGGAGAACCGGTCGAACCGCGAACCCGGCTTCCACCCGGCCCGCGCACCCTGCCAGATCCCCAGGCTGACCGCCAGCACCAGCGCGGTCCCGGTGAGCAACAGCGTCGGCCCGATCCGCTCACCGATCAGATCGAGCACCGGCCGCTTGTATTCGTACGACGTACCAAGGTCGAACCGCAGCGTCTGCCCGACGAAGTGCAGGAACTGCTCAGGAATCGACTTGTCCAGCCCGAGCCGCGCGCGCTCCAGATCCAGCTGCTCCGGCGTCATGTTGCGTCCAACCGCCAGCGCGCGCACCGGATCGCCCGGCAGCATCCGGAACAGGAAGAACGTCGCCACGACCACCATCGCGATACTCAGCAGCGCCCCGCCCGCCTTGGTCGCCGCATACCGCAGCAACCCGTGACGGGCCGGGGCCGCCTCGATGACGACGGTCATTCGCGCTCGTCAGCAGCACCCTGACGCCGCCGCGCCAGCACGAAACCACCGAGCGCCAGTACGACGACCGCCGCCGCGATGGCCGCGATCAGCCCGGGGTTCGGACCACCATCGCTCTCGGCCGCAGCATCCTTCGTCACCGCCTCGACGGTGTAGAACGGCCAGTAGCTGCTGCCGCCGTACAGGAGGCCCTTGTCCTCGGGGATCGGCGTGATGCTGGCGATCCGGTCCTTGCGGTAGCCCTCGAGATCGTTCGGGTAGTAGAGAGCGATCACCGGCGCGTCGGCGTACAGGCGTTCCTGCATCTTCTTGATGATGTCGGCGCGCTTCGGACGGTCGAGTTCCTTCTGCTGCTGCTTGTAGAGGTCCTCGTACTGCGGGTCGCAGTAGAACGACTCCGTCCCGCCGCCCTGGCCGGATGCGGTCGGCCGGCGGCTGCAGAGGTGCGTGCCGAGGACCTCTTCGGGGTCCGGGTTCACGGACCAGCCGCTGATCGCGATGTCGAACAGGGCCGTCGTACCGGTCTCCTCGGTGAACTTGCTGGAGTCGAGCCGGCGCGCGGTGAGCTGGATGCCGAGCTCCTTGAACCAGCCGGTCAGGTACTCGGCGAGCTTCTCCTCGCTCGGCGCATCGGTGTGGATGCTGAAGCGGAACGCTAGTTTGCGCGAACCATCCGGCATGGTTCGGATGCCATCGGCACCCTTTTTGTAACCGGCATCGTCGAGAATCTGGTTGGCCTTGGCCGCGTCGTAACCGATCTTCGAAGCGCCCGACGCCTCCCAGAAGAAGCTCTTGTACAGCGGCGGCACGATCGATCCGTCAGCCGGCCGGGCCAGCCCGTTCTGCGTTTCGGCGACCAGCTTCTGCTTGTCGATCCCGTAGTGCAGCGCCTGCCGTACGCGCGGGTCCTTCAGCGCCGGATGACCGTCACCGATCGGCTTGTTGTCGCTGGTGGTGGCGCCGTGATTGACCTGCAGGTACGTCGCTCGCCGGCCCTCGGTGTTCCATTGGACGATGTTGTCGTCGCCCTTGAGCGATTCGAAGTCCGGCGGGGCGAGCCGGCCGATCAGGTCGATATCGCCCTTCTTCAGCCCGACGACCGCAGCGGCCGGGTTGTCGTAGAAGATCACCTGCAGCTCGTCGATCTTGGCCGGTCCCTGCCAGTAGTCCTTGTTCGCCTCGAGCCGGACGAACTGGTCCTTCTTGTGCTCGACCGCGACGTACGGACCGCTTCCCACGGTCGGATACTGGTCGGCCTCGTACTTCGCGATGTCCGTGACCTTCTCCCAGACATGCTTGGGCACGATCGCGACCGGAATGTCGAGCATCGACGCCTGCGGTGCCTTGAGCTTGATCGTCAGCTCCTGGCCGTTCGCGGTGACACTGGTGAAATTCTCGACCGCGGGACCGTTACCGGCCTTCGCCGCGTCGTCGGTCATCATCTTGTTGAACGTCCAGGCGGCGTCGTCCGCGGTGATCGGCTGGCCGTCGGACCACTTCGCCGTACGGATCTTGAAGGTCCAGGTCAGCCCGTCCGGCGAGGTTGTCCAGGACTCGGCCAGGTCGGGACTGGGCTGCAGGTTCTTCGGGTCGGGCACGGTCAGGAAGCTGTACATCCAGCGCTGCAGCGATCCCGAGACCAGCCGGACGGCCAGGAACGGGTTCATCGAGTCGACCGCCTGAGTGACGCCGACCTTGACCACTTTGCGCGCGGACTGTGTTGCCTCTTGTGGGGCCGCAGACGCCGTTCCCGGTATCGCGATCACCAGACAGAGCGCTCCGAGGACTCCCAGCCACCGTTTGATCATGGGAAGAAACCACACCAGCAAGCGCTGTCCTGTCAACGAGGTACCAATCTTCGTCACACATACGTCACCATCTTTCGACTTGACTACACGATCGTGTAGCTGTCTACTCGACTGTGTAGCTTCTGTTGGAGAGGGAACGTATGAACGACGACCTGACCGCGCGAGCCCGGATCCGGGACGCGGCGATCAAGCTGTTCACCGAGCGCGGGATCGAGGGCGCCTCGATCCGCGACATCGCCACCGAGGCCGGCGTCTCGTCCGGCCTGGTCCGCCATCACTTCGGGTCGAAGGAGGCGTTGCGGGCGGCGTGTGACACCTACGCCCGCGACCGGATGTTCGAGCTCAGCCGGGAGCTGATCGACGAGCAGGGCCTGGAGAACGTGAACGTCGGCACGGTGCAGCCGGTCGCGTTCCCGCTGCAGACCTACCTCGTCCGGTCGATGATGGACGGCTCGGAGACCGCATCCGCCCTGTTCCTGCAAACCGTCGAGTACGGCGAGGAGTGGGCGAAGACGCACGGCGTGGTCACCGATGACTTCCGGGCGTGGTCCGCGGTGATCACGGCGATGAAGCTCGGCGTCTATGTCCTCCGCGAGCAGCTCGAGCTCGCCCTCGGCGAGGACCTCGCCTCCACCTCTGGTTACACCCGGCTGAACCGGGCCTTCGTCGACATTTTCTCCCATCCTCTACTCACCCCAGAACAAGCGAAGAACCTGCGAAAGGACCACTGATGTCGGCTCCGGCGATCCACACGGAAGGCCTGGTCAAGACCTTCGGGCGCACCCGCGCCCTGGACGGTCTCGACCTGACGGTCCGCACCGGTGAGGTGCACGGCTTCCTCGGCCCGAACAGCGCCGGGAAGACCACGACGATCCGGATCCTGCTCGGCATGACCCGCCGCTCCGACGGGGCCGCGCGCCTGCTTGGCGGCGATCCGTGGTCGGACGCGACCGCGTTGCATCGCCGGCTCGCCTACGTGCCCGGCGACGTGACGTTGTGGCCCAACCTGTCCGGCGGCGAAGCGATCGACCTGCTCGGCCGGATGCGCGGCGGTCTCGACAAGAAGCGCAAGGCCGAGCTGCTGGAACGGTTCGACCTTGACCCGCGGAAGAAGGCTCGGACGTACTCGAAGGGCAACCGGCAGAAGGTCGCGCTGGTCGCGGCGTTCGCCTCGAATGTCGAACTACTACTCCTCGACGAGCCCACCTCGGGGTTGGACCCGTTGATGGAGGAGGTCTTCCGCGAGGTCGTGCAGGAGATCAGTTCGGGCGAAGGCAAGACCGTGCTGCTGTCCAGCCACATCCTGTCCGAAGTCGAGGCGCTGTGTGAGCGGGTCACGATCATCCGGGCCGGTCGCGCGGTCGAGAGCGGGACGCTGTCCGGGCTGCGGCATCTGACCCGGACGTCGATCACCGCCGAGCTGGCCGGTCCGTCGAACGGTCTGGCCTCGCTGGCCGGTGTGCACGATCTGCGCCTCGAGGACGGGGTGGTGCGATTCGACGTCGACACCGAGGAGATCAACGCCGTACTGCGTCAGCTGGTCGACGTCGGCGTCCGGAGTCTGGTCAGTCAGCCGCCGACGCTGGAGGAGCTGTTCCTGCGCCTGTACGAACCGGAGGCGGCCCGATGACCGGCACTCTCGGCCTGGTCCGATTGATCCTGCGCCGGGACCGGCTTTTGCTGCCGCTGTGGATCGTGTTCCTGTGCGCAATCCCGGTCAGCTACGCGGCGTCGTACGGCGAACTGTTCCCGACCGCGGAATCGCGCCTGAGCTATGCGAACAACGCGGGCTTCATCACTTTGTACGGCGAACTGTCCGGGACCTCGCTCGGCGAATTCGTCACCTGGCGACTCGGGTTCGTGCCGCTGATGGTCGGGCTGATCGCTCTGCTCACCGTGATCCGGCATACCCGGGTCGAGGAGGAGACCGGGCGTTCCGAGCTGCTCGGGTCGAGCGTGGTGGGGCGGCACGCGGGGCTCGCCGCCGCGCTGCTGGTTGCCTTCGGCGCCAATCTGGTGCTCGGTGGATTGCTTGCTCTGGGCATGCACAGTCAGGATCTGCCGTGGGCGGGATCCGTTGCCCTCGGCCTCGAATTCGCCAGTGCTGGCTGGTTCTTCGCCGCGGTCGGCGGGGTCGCTGCGCAACTGACCGCCAACGCCGGGACCGCACGCGGGATGGCGATCGGCGTACTGGGGGCGTCGTTCGTACTACGTGCTGCCGGGGACACGAGTGCGCATACCGACGGCCCGCTCGCCTGGTTGTCGTGGCTCTCGCCGATCGGCTGGGCACAACGCATCCACCCGTACGGCGCCAACCGCTGGTGGCTGGGTGGACTGTTGCTCGCGGCAACCGCCGTACTAGTGGCGACCGCGGTTCAGCTCGCCGTACGGCGTGATGTCGGGTCGGGGTTGTTGCCTGCTCGGCTCGGGCCGGCCGAGGGACGGTTGGGATCGCCGCTGGGGTTGGCCTGGCGACTGCACCGTGGGTTGCTCGCTGCGTGGACCTCGGCGTTCGTCTTCCTGGGCTTGCTGTTCGGCGGCGTCGCCGAAGGGGTCGGCGACATGATGCGGGACGATCCGAAGATCCAGGAGATGTTCCAGCGGATGGGTGGTGCGGCCGGGCTGATCGACTCGTTCCTGGTCGGCGTCATGATGATCACCGGGCTGATCGCGTCGGCGTACGCAGTACAGGCGACGCTGCGGTTGCGCGCCGAAGAGACCAGCGGCCGCGCCGAACCCGTCCTCGCCACCGCAACCAGCCGCCTCCACTGGGCTGCGAGCCACCTGGTGTTCAGCTTGCTCGGCCCAGCCGTCGCCCTCCTCGCCGCCGGCACCTCCGCCGGCCTCGCCTACGGCCTGGCAGTCAACGACGTCGGCACCCAACTCCCCCGCCTCATCGCCGCCGCCCTCATCCAACTCCCCGCGGTCTGGCTCCTCGCCGCCCTGACCCTGGCCCTCTTCGGCCTCC
>NZ_SMKA01000263.1 GCF_004348455.1 Kribbella albertanoniae | reverse complement strand
GGTTGGGGGAGGACCTGTGGGTGCATAGCATGTCGAGAGCCCGGTCCTGGCTTCGTCCTTCCGGTAAAGGCCCACGAGAAGGAGTAACACCATGACCAAGTTCCTGCTGCTGATGAACCACGACGGCGGCACGTCCACCACGACGATGCACGAGTGGAGCGAGGCGGACCGGCAGGCCCACCTGGACCACTTGACCGCGACCCTGGACAAACTCCGCGCGAACGGCGAGCTGGTGGACGTGCAGGGGCTGACCTGGCCGAAGCACGCCAAGGTGGTCCGGGCGGCGAGCGTCACGGCGCCGGTGGTGACGGACGGGCCGTATGCCGAGTCCAAGGAGATCCTGGCCGGCTACACGATGATCGACGTCGAGTCGGAGGAGCGGGCGCTGGAGATCGCCGCCGAGCAGTCCAGCGCGCCTGGGCCGGGCGGGGTGCCGATCGAGCAGCCGATCGAGGTGCGTCGACTGATGGAGTCGGATGCAGACTTCTGGGACATCTGACCACCCGCTCGAGGACCACACGCTCGAGGACCTGCTGCGTGAGCTGACACCGCAGGTCCTCGGTGTGGTCGTCCGGCGGTACGGCGACTTCGCGGCGGCCGAGGACGCCGTACAGGAGGCTTTGCTGTCGGCTGCGACGACGTGGCCGCGGGACGGGCAGCCGGACAACCCGAAGGCCTGGCTGATTCAGGCTGCCTCCCGGCGGTTCATCGACGAGATCCGGCAGGCCCAGGCCCGACGGCGCCGCGAGGAACGCGCCGCACTGCGTGAGCTGCCGCCGGAGGAGGTCGAGGAGCAGGACGACACGCTCCGGCTGCTCTTCCTGTGCTGCCATCCGTCGCTCACCCCGGCGTCGGCGATCGCGCTCACGCTGCGGGCGGTCGGTGGGCTCACCACCGCCGAGATCGCCACCGCGTACTTGGTGCCTGAGGCAACAATGGCGCAGCGGATCAGCCGGGCGAAGAGCCGGCTGAAGGGTGCGACGTTCGAGCTCACCGCCGATGCGGACCGGCTGCGCAACGTGCTGCATGTGCTCTACCTGATGTTCAACGAGGGCTACGCGAGCAGCAGTGGCGCAGAGCTGCAGCGGAACGACCTGTCCAGTGAGGCGATCCGGTTGACGCGTGCGGTGCACGCACAGCTCGAGGACGGGCAGGTCACCGGCCTGCTGGCCTTGATGCTGCTGACGGACGCGCGGCGCAAAGCACGCACCGGCAGCGCCGGAGAGCTCATTCCACTCGCCGAGCAGGACCGCACGCTCTGGAACGCGGATTACATCACCGAGGGCGTCGCGCTGGCCGTCGAAGCCTTCCACGCGCCGCCGCTGGGTGAGTACCAGCTGCAGGCTGCGATCGCTGCCCTCCATGACGAGGCAGAGCGCGCCGAGGACACCGACTGGCCGCAGATCTACGCGCTCTACGGACTGCTGGAGGATCTGTCCGGAAACCCGGTGGTGAAGCTCAACCGCGCTATCGCCGCGGCCATGGTCGACGGACCGGATGCCGGGCTGAAGCTGCTGGAGGCGGTCGACGACGAGCTGAAGGACAGCCACCGTCTCGATGCGACCCGCGGGCATCTGTACGAGATGCGCGGCGACCACGAGACGGCGGTCGATTACTTCCGGGCGGCAGCTCGCCGTACGACGAGCTTGCCCGAGCGCGACTATCTGACGATGAAGGCGGACGCCCTCACTGGTACTGAGCGAACGCCGCAGTGATGTCGTCATCGGTTGCCAGCAGCAACCGGAGGAGCACCCGCGCCTTGTAGGGGTCGAGGAAGCCACCGTCGATCAGTCCACGCTGCAGCAGGTCGATCTCCGAGCCCGGCGACGTGTAGGTGTTCCGCACGATCGAGCCGGCCCCGGTCCGCGACGTCAGTACGACGGGCATCGCCGCCGCCAGCTCACCGAGCACCGGAGCGAGCGCGGCCGGGACGTGTCCCACACCGAACCCAGCCACCACCAGACCGCGGTGAGTGTCCGCCAGCCCTTTCAGCAGTAGGCCGTCGTCGTCCATGGTCATCGTGTAGAGCGCTACCGGGTTGGCGTCCAGGTCGGCCGGTTCCGCGCTGCCCTGGACGCCGTCCAGCCGAACCGGTCGGGCGAGGATGCGGACCTGGTCCTCGACCACGTGGCCGATCGGACCGACGTTGGGCGACACGAAGGTCGCCGTACTGGTGCTGTGCGTCTTGCGCACCCAGCGGGCCGCGTGGATCTCTTCCTTGAACACGACCAAGGCGCCGAGGTCGCGGGCGGCGGGGGAGCAGGCGACGCGGCACGCGGCCACGATGTTGGCAGGCCCGTCCGGCCCGGCCAGGGTCGGGTTGCGCATGGCACCGGTCAGCACGAAGGGCTGCGGGTGCGGCCACACCTGGTCCACCAGGAACGACGTCTCTTCCAGAGTGTCGGTGCCTTGGGTGACTACGACACCGGTGGCACCGGCGGCGACAGCCTTCGAGGCCGCGTCGACGACCTCGAGGATCTTCGCCGTGGTCAGGTTGGCGCTGGAGACCGATTCGACGTCCTGGATCTCCACCGGCCGTCCGAGCTCGGCGAGGCCCGGCACGGCTGCCGTCAGTTCCGCTCCGGTCAGTCGGCCGTCGCCGACCATCGCAATGGTGCCGCCCAAGGTGAACAACGCGACGCTCACTACCAGCTCCTTCAGAGTCCGGACCGACCGCCGAAGATTAGCGGGTGCGTGCCCTGACGTGCATCCGTTCCCCCTGGGGTCCGTACAGGCACAGCATCTCGGCCGGTGTGTCCCCGGCGTTCCCGAACCAGTGCGGCACCCTCGTGTCGAACTCGGCCACCTCTCCTGCGGTGAGAACGAAGTCCTTGTCGCCGAGCACGATCCGGATCCGCCCGGACAGTACGTAGACCCAGTCGTAGCCCTCGTGCGTCTTCTGACTGACCTCACCACCTGGCCAGCCCACGGGCACGATCTGCTTGAACGCCTGCAGCCCACCGGGCCGTCTGCTGAGCGGAATGTGGATCGCGCCGTGCCGCATGATCGGCTTGGCGTGGATCCGCGGGTCGCCGGTGGTCGGTGCGTCCACCAACTCGTCCAGCTGGACCTGGTGGGCGCGTGCCAACGGCAACAACAGCTCCAGCGTCGGCTTGCGCTGACCGGACTCCAGCCGGGACAGCGTGCTCACCGAGATCCCGGTCGACTCCGACAACTGCGCGAGCGTCGTACCGCGCTCAACTCGCAGCCCGCGCAGCCGCGGCCCAACTGCATCCAAGACCTCATCAAACTCCACTGTTCTCATTCCTTCCCCGCCCCACCACCCCGGTCATTGCCACTATGGCAAAGAATGTTGTCGAAAACGAATGTCCTAGCGGATCTTTGCGGTATGAAGACGACTGAGTACGACGTGATTGTGATCGGTGGCGGTGCAGCCGGGCTGAGTGGGGCGCTCGCGCTGGTGCGGTCGCGTCGGTCGGTGCTGGTGATCGACAACGGTCAGCCGCGCAACGCCCCGGCCGGCCATGTGCACAACTTCCTGACCCGCGACGGCACGCCGCCGAGCGAGATCTACGCCATCGGCCGCGAGGAAGTCGCCGGGTACGGCGGCCAGTTCGCCACTGGCACAGTCACCGCGGTGCGCCGTGGTGAGGTGTTCACGGTCGAGTTGGCGGACGGTACGACGTACCAGGCCCGGCGGATCCTGGTCACGAGCGGACTGACCGACGTACTGCCTGATGTGCCTGGTCTGGCTGAGCAGTGGGGCAAGGACGTGCTGCACTGCCCGTACTGCCACGGCTGGGAGGTGCAGGACCAGGCGATCGGCGTACTGGCTACCAGCCCGCAGGCTGTGCACCAGGCGCAGATGTTCCGGCAGTTGAGTGATGACGTCACGCTCTTCCTGCACGGCACGGAGCTGACGGATGAGCAGTGGGAGGAGCTCGCAGCCCGGCAGATCGCTGTTGTGCAAGGCAAGGTCGAGCAGATCGAGGTGGTGGACGGCAAGCTCACCGGTGTGCGGCTGGAAGGCGGCAAGGTGATCCCACGCGACGCTCTGACCGTGCAGGCGCAGCTGCGCTCCCGTGCTGCCTTCCTGGTCGACCTCGGCCTGGAGACTACCGAGCTGGAGATGGCCGGGTCCGTCTACGGAGACGCGATTGAAGTCGACGCCAAGGGGGAGACTGCTGTGCCAGGGGTGTTTGCGGCAGGCAACGTCACCGAGCCGATGGCACAGGTCGTCCACGCGGCCGGTGCGGGGCTGCGGGCTGGTGCGGCGATCAACGGGGATCTGATCGCAGAAGAGACGCGGTTGGCTCTCGCCGCGCGCGGTAGTTGAGAGGTTGAATAGCTCCGGGAGGGTGGATGCTGGACACAGTCGACCCGGAGTTCGCCTCGTACGTGGACGCGCGACAGGGTAGATGGCTTCGTACTGCGTACCTCGTGTACGGCGAACTGGGGCGGGCCGAGCACGCTCTGTTGCGCGCCTTCACCCAGCTGTCACTGACGTGGCCCAAGGTGGACGATCCGGACGTCTTCGTCCAGCGTTTGCTCTACCAGCCCGCCCTGACGTGGTGGAGCCGGGTGCGGCCGTTTCCGGGCAGCGAGGACCCGGTCGAACGAGCTCTCACCACCCTCACACCCACCCAGCGCACGATCCTCGTGCTACTGCATCTGGAAGAGCTCACCGAGTTCGAGGTGGCCGACGTACTGACCATGTCGCACACCGCTGTGCACGCGCAGGGACTGTCCGCGTTCGAACGCTTCCGCAGAGCGCTGATCGCGGGGGAGGCCAAGTGAGGCGTGAGGACATCGGACCGATGCTCAGCCAGGTTTCGGACGAGCTGCCGGAGGTCGATCTGGCGGACCGGGCCTGGACGACCGGCGTGATCCTCAAACGCCGCCGACGCCGTACGGCGCTCGTCGGAGTACTACTGGCGTTGGGGGTCGCGCTGGCCGTCCTGGCCGCGTTCGCGTACGGCTGGCTGCCCTAGTCCTCCCGGATCACCCGCATGGTGACGTCGACCAGATGATCGGCGTCCGCCACGGCAGGCATCGGCTCGTTGAGCAGGATCCGCAGCACGAACAGACCGGACAGCCACTGCACCATCATCACCGGATCCGCCGAGCGCCGGATCGGCTCACCGCGGGCCCAGGCGCGTTCCAGGGCAGCCTTTGTGAGCACGATGCGGCGATCGATCAACGATCTGTAGATCGCCGCGGACCGCGCGTCGCGGTTCGCCTCGGTGATTCCCAGCCGCATCAGCGCGACGCCGGCCGGGGTGTTCGCGAAGGCCAGTGCGTTCCCGTAGACCTCCCGCAGATCACCGGCCAGCGAGCCGGTGTCGGCATCCGGGATCTCGATGTCGAACAGGTCGGCCATGGCGTCGTTCGCGAGCTCCTCTTTGCTCGCCCACCGCCGGTAGATCGTCGCTTTGCCGACCCCCGCGGCCTCGGCGACATCGTCCACCGTCATTCCGTCGAACCCACGCTCCAGCAGCAGCTGGACGGCGTACCGGCGGATCCTCGGCTCAGCGTCCGGGTCGCGTGGTCTGCCGCGACGCGGCGTCACCCCGTGATCGATCTCCATTTCGTTCCCTACTTCGGACGGGAGCAGTGGCGCGGCTGCGGCCCCGTGTGGTCCAGGCCAGAGTGCCATACCAGGGCCTCGAGAGGTCCATGTCACGCCGATGTCACCTGGGAGGCCGCTTTGTCACATGCCGGAAACAAACGGACCGATTCCCTGAAACGGCGTGTCGGCACCGTGTGCGATGTGGCTGGGCGCGGGCTCCCCGGCGTTGTGGAGTTCTCCCGATCGAGGACGCCGGCCACCCCCAGATAAGCATGGAAGGGATGACGTTGATGGAGATCAACGCCGGCGATACCGCCTGGGTCTTGGCTAGCGCCGCCCTGGTGATGCTGATGACACCGGGCCTGGCTTTCTTCTACGGCGGTATGGTGCGCGTGAAGAGCGTGCTGAACATGATGATGATGAGCTTCGTCACCATCGCCGTCGTCACCATCTTGTGGGTGGTGGTGGGTTACTCGCTGACGTTCGGCGGTGACAACGGGCATGTGATCGGAGATTTCTCCGCGGTCGGGCTCAAGGGCCTGCTGGCTCCGGAGGCGATCACCGGCACCACCCCCGAACTCGCCTTCGTCGCCTTCCAGCTGATGTTCGCGATCATCACCCCGGCGCTGATCTCAGGCGCCATCGCCGACCGGGTGACGTTCCGCGGCTGGATCGCGTTCGTGGTCGGCTGGACCTGCCTGGTCTACTTCCCGGTCGCACACTCGGTGTGGTTCCTGGACGAGGGCAACGGCGGCTGGATCGGCGACAAGCTGAAGGCGATCGACTTCGCCGGTGGTACGGCGGTGCACGTGAACGCCGGTGCGGCCGCGCTGGCCCTGGCGATCGTGCTGGGCAAGCGGATCGGCTGGAAGAAGGACCCGATGCGGCCGCACAGCCTGCCGCTGGTCCTGCTCGGCGCCGGTCTGCTGTGGTTCGGCTGGTTCGGGTTCAACGCCGGTTCGGCGCTGAGCGCGGGCAGCACCGCCGCGATCACCTTCGTGAACACCCAGGTCGCCACGGCGGCCGCCGTGATCGGCTGGCTGATCGTCGAGCGCATCGTGCACGGTAAGGCGACCACCCTGGGCCTGGCCTCGGGTGCGGTCGCCGGTCTGGTCGCGATCACCCCGGCCTGTGGCGCGGTCAGCCCGATCGGCGCGCTCATCCTCGGTGTCTTCGCCGGTGCGATCTGCGCCTTCGCGGTCTCGCTGAAGTACAAGCTCGGCTTCGACGACTCGCTCGACGTGGTCGGCGTGCACCTGGTCGGCGGTCTGTTCGGTTCGCTGGCGATCGGCCTGCTCGGTACGGCGGCGGCGCCGTCCGCGGTCGACGGCCTCTTCTACGGTGGCGGTGCCGGTCAGCTCGGCCGGCAGGCCTTGGCCAACCTCGCGGTCGGTGTCTACTCCTTCGTGATCGCGTTCATCCTCGCGAAGGTGATCGACCTGACGATCGGTTTCCGGCTCGCCGAAGAGGACGAGGTCACCGGTGTCGACCAGGTCGAGCACGCGGAGACGGCGTACGACTTCGCCAGCGCGAGCGGTGTGCGCGGCGCGCTGTCGGCCCGCCCGGCGCCGACCACGGACAATGGGTCCACCGATGCTTCCGAGAAGGAAGGTGCCAACGCATGAAGCTGATCACCGCGGTGGTCAAGCCGCACAAGCTGGAAGACGTCCGGGCCGCACTGGAGACGTTCGGCGTCACCGGGATGACGGTCTCCGAGGCCAGCGGTTACGGCCGGCAGAAGGGCCACACCGAGGTCTACCGGGGCGCCGAGTACGAGGTGGACCTGGTTCCGAAGGTGCGGCTCGAGGTGGTCGTCGAGGACGGTGACGGCGCCGAGGTGGTCGACGTGATCGTGAAGGCCGCGCAGACCGGCAAGATCGGTGACGGCAAGGTCTGGGTGACCAACGTCGAGACGATCGTGCGGGTCCGCACGGGCGAGTTGGACGGGGACGCTCTCTAGATGGTGGGCTCTGCTTAATGACTGACAGGGCAGAACAGCGGCGCGCCCGGGCCGAGGAGGCCGACGCGCTGCTGTACCTGCTCCTCTCCAAGGCTTGTGACGCCCTCGGTGTACCCACCGAGGGCGTTGCCCTGGTCGCTGTCGGCGGCTACGGCCGGGAGGAGCTCTCGCCGTACAGCGATCTCGACGTGATGCTCCTGCACGTCGACGGGTACCCACGACTGGACGAGTTGGCGGCCCAGATCTGGTACCCGCTGTGGGACTCGCGGACCAAGCTGGATCACAGCGTCCGCACCGTCGCACAGGCCAGGGAGTCCGCGGCTGACGACGTACGGGTTGCACTGGGGCTGCTCGACGCGCGTCACGTCGCTGGGGACTCGCATCTGACGCTGGAGCTGCGGTCCGTGCTGATGGCGGACTGGCGACGTACTGCGAAGACCAGACTGCCCGAGCTGGCGCAGGCCTGCCGGGACCGGGCGTCCAGCGTCGGCGAGGTTGCCCACCTGGCCGAGCCGGACCTCAAGGAGGCGTACGGCGGTCTGCGGGATGCCGTCGTACTGCGTGCCTTGGTGGCGTCGTGGTTGATCGA
Organism: Kribbella albertanoniae; assembly: GCF_004348455.1. Lineage (GTDB taxonomy): Bacteria > Actinomycetota > Actinomycetes > Propionibacteriales > Kribbellaceae > Kribbella > Kribbella albertanoniae. The sequence continues at coordinate 5,252 of NZ_SMKA01000263.1, read as the reverse complement.
CATCCCGCACCCCGTGGTGGAGCGCGCCCGTCGGGACCTCCTGGATGTGCGCGACGAACTGCACACCGTGGCGGGCCGGGCGACGGACCGTCTGGTCGCTGATGTGGCCGGTGAAGTTGCGGCCGGGCTCGGACTGGGTGGTCGGGACGAACTGCTGCGCCATGTGTACGCGACCGGGCGGACGCTCGCCTATGTCTGCGACATGTCGTGGCGACGAGTGGAGAGTCTGCTGACTCGGCCTCCGCGCTCGCGGCGGTTCCAACGGACTGGTGGGCCGCTGCTGCTTGCACTTGATGAGGGTGTCGGCCAGCACGAGGGTGAAGTCGTGCTGATGCCGGATGCGCGGCCGGAGCGGGACGCCGTACTGGGTCTGCGGGCCGCTGCGGTTGCTGCGGATCGTGAGCTCGGGTTGTCACCTGCTGTCTGTGCGCGGTTGGCTTCCAAGGCGCTGGACTTGCCCGAGCCTTGGCCTGGTGAGGCGCAGCGGTTGCTGTGTGCACTGCTGGGTGCGGGTGGCGGACTGCTCGAGGTGTGGGAGGCGCTTGATCAGGCCGGGTACATCTCGCGGATCCTGCCGGAGTGGGACACCGTGCGGTTCCGGCCGCCGCAGTCGGCGGTCCACCGCTTCACTGTCGACCGGCATCTGCTGGAGACCTGTGTCGAGGCAGCGAAGATGGTGCGCGACGTACGGCGTCCTGACCTGCTGCTGGTCGCTGCGCTACTGCATGACCTCGGTAAGGCGGTCGAGGGCGACCACAGTGTCACCGGTGCGGTGATTGCGGCGCGTGTCGCTCGTCGGATCGGTTTCAACGAGACAGACTCCGACACGATCACCCTGCTCGTCCGGCAGCACCTCATGCTGGCGCAGGTCGCCACTCGACGCGACCTGGACGACCCGATGACGGTTGAGCTGGTGTCGGGGATCGTGCGCGATACCGAGACGCTGGACCTGCTGGAAGCTCTCACGTACGCCGATGCACGCGCGGCCGGCCCAGCCGCGTCCTCCCCGTGGCGGCTGCGGCTGGTCGGCGAGCTGTGCCGTCGGGTGCGTGGCGAACTGGCCGGTGGCGGGCAGGGGATGTGGACCGACACTCCGCCGATTTCGGTGCCCGAGCTGCACCAGGTCGTGGGCATTGGCCGGCTCGGTGTGACGGTGACCGATCATCACGGGGACCTGCGGGTCAACGTCGCCGTACCGGATCAGGTGGGCACGCTGTCGACAGTGGCCGCCGTACTGGCTGTTGAGCGGCTCTCCGTGCGCGCTGCGGTGGTGACGTCGGTTGACGGGCTCGGCATCTCGCAGTGGACGGTGGCTGGTTCGGCTCCGGATCCAGTGCGGTTGCGGGACCGGCTTGCAGTCGCACTGCGGGACAACACCGACCTGGTACGGCGCTTGGCGGCGCGGGACTCATCGGCTCCGCGGGTGGCCAGTCGGGTCGACCTGTTGCCGGCGGCATCCGAGACGGCGACTGTGCTGCAGGTGCGAGCGCATGATCGGCCGGCTCTCATGTACGACGTGACGTCGGCTATCGCGGCGACTGGTGCTGACATCCGCTCTGCGCACGTCAGCACGCTCGGAGCCGAGTGTGTGGACGTCTTCTACCTCACCGACCGCCATGGCTCGCCCCTCGAGGAGGAGGACGCGCGCACCACCGCGAAGACCGTGCTGGACCGCCTGACCTTCTAACCTCAACGGCATGGGTGTCGTAGCGGGACTACAGCAGCAGGCCACCGATTGCGAAGAGCTCGGGTCCCTGATGTACGCCGAGCTGGCGCGACTCATGGTGGACGATTACGAGCTCGGTGGGGCAACCACCGCCGTACTCGGAAGCTACGAAGGCCACAGCCACGAAGAGTCTCTTGCCTTGCCACTACTGGCAGCTGTGCACCGGCTGGTGCTGGCGGGCGAGGCACCGGAGCTGGCGGGCTTCTACCCCAGCGTGGGCGGAGTCTGGGATCCGGTGCTCGGCTGGGAGGCTTTCGCCCAAGTCCTCCAGTCGCGAGCGGCTGAGCTGCGCGCTGCGGTGCTCCAGGGACCCCAGACCAACGAGGTCCGCCGGTCCGTCGCCTTGTACGGCGGTCTGCTGCAACTGGTCCACGAGATGCCGCTCCCGGTGCGGCTGATGGAGATCGGCTCAAGTGCCGGGCTGAACCTACGAGCCGACCACTTCCGCTACAACCTGGCCGACGGCTCGTACTACGGGCGTGCAGACAGCCCGGTGGTGATCGAGGACGCGTGGTCGGGTCGCGAGGTCCCGCGGTCCACACTGCGCATCGCGGAACGAGTAGGCAGCGACGTGGCCCCGGTAAACGCGCTGTCCGACGAGGGGTCGCTGACACTGACGTCGTACGTGTGGGCCGACCAGGTGGAGCGGCTGGCGCGCCTACGAGGCGCACTAGCAATCGCACGGGAGGTGCCGGCCGACGTACGGCGTGCTGATGCAGTGTCATTCGTTCGCGGCCTGGAGCTCTCCGAGGGCCATCTAACCGTCCTCTGGCACTCGATCATGTGGAGCTACCTCTCCAAAGACGACCAGGCGGCCGTAGACACCGCCCTGGCTGATTTGGGGAAGCGGGCGAATGAGTCGACACCGCTGGCCCGGTTGCGGCTCGAGCCCCCAGGCGAATGGGGCGACGAGTTCCTGGTCGAGCTGGAAACCTGGCCAGGCGGAGAGCGCCGAGTACTCGGCCATGCCGATCCCCACGGCCAGGGCATGGTCTGGACCTCCTAGTGCGTCTCCTGGGGTCACTCCAGCGTCAGGCCGTCCGGTGCGAGAACCTCGGGTCTCCGATGTACGCAGAGCTCCTGCGGCGGCTCGTGGACGACTACGAGGTCGGTGGGGTATCGGCCGACGTACTGGCGGGGTATGAGGATCCGCCACCGGGGTCTGTGATCGGGTTGCGGTTGCTGGGCGCCGTGCACGGACTGGTGCTGGCGGGGGAGGTGCCCGAGCTTGCGGCGTTCTATCCGAGCGTTGGTGGGGTGTGGGACCCCGTGCTCGGGTGGGAGGCGTTCGAGCAGGTGCTGCGGTCCCGGTCGGGTGAGGTTCGGGCGCTGCTGACTCAGCCGCCGCAGACCAACGAGGTACGCCGGTCGGCCGCGCTCTATGGCGGTCTGCTGCAGCTGGTGCGGGAGGTGCCGTTGCCGGTGCGGTTGTTCGAGATGGGTGCGAGTGCTGGACTCAACCTGCGGGCTGATCACTTCCGGTACGACGCGGACGGTGAGTCCTATGGCGCAGCCGACAGCCCGGTGGTCATCGAGAACGCGTGGTCAGGGCAGGTGCTGAAGCCGGCCGCCGTACGGATCGTGGAGCGGGTCGGCTGCGACACTGCGCCGGTGAACCCGCTGTCGGCGGCGGGCGCCCGGACGCTGACGTCGTATGTGTGGCCGGACATGTCTGAGCGGTTGGCGCGGCTCCGGGCTGCTCTGGAGGTCGCACGGCAGGTGCCGGCCGACGTACGGCGTGAGGACGCGGTCTCGTTCGTGCGCGGGCTGGAGGTGGTGCCGGGGCAGGTGACGGTGTTGTGGCACTCGATCATGTGGCAGTACCTGACCGACGAAGACCGTGCGGCTGTGGACGCGCAGCTGGCCGAGTTGGGGGAGCGGGCGGACGAGTCGGCGCCGCTGGCCCGGTTGCGGTTCGAACCAGGACTGGAGGCGTTCCTGGTCGAGTTGGAGATCTGGCCGGGTGGCGCGCGGCGAGTGCTTGGGCGTATCGAGGATCACGGTCAGGGGTTGGTCTGGGAGCTTCCCTCGGACGACGAACGACACTTAAGGTAGTTAGGTAAGGCTTACCTAATCAAGGGAGTTCCCGCTCAGATGATGCGTCGTATCGTTCTGACTCTCACCGCTGCCGCCGCTCTGACTGTCGGCGTTGTTGCGCCGGCGTCCGCCGCGCCTGGTAGTGCTTCGAATCTTGGCAAGACGTTGAACGCTTCGAATGCCACCGGCCTGGCCAAGGCTGGTGAAACCATCACCGTCACCGGGAGCGGGTACAGCCCGGCCCAGGGGTACTACGTCGCGCTGTGTGCCGTTCCGTCGGACTACAGCTACGGCACCAAGCCCAGCCCGTGCGCTGGTGGCGACGGCCAGGGCGGTACGACGGTCGGCCCGTCCGCATGGGTGACGAACAACCCGCTCGGCGGCAGCGCGTCGTACCCGATCGCCTCCAACGGCACGTTCACCGCGCAGATCCGGATCGCCGAGGTCAACTCCGGTCTCGACTGCAGCGATCCGGACATCACCTGCGCGATCGTCTCCCGCCGCGACCACTTCGCGGCGAGCGACCGCACGGGCGACGTCTACATCCCCGTGTCGTTCAGCTGAGTGCTGCCACCAGGGTGTCGGTGAGTTCTTTCGCGTAAACCTGCTCGGGATCGAGGTCGGGGTCGTAGATGCCGATGTCGATCCCGACGCAGTTCTCGCTCGCCAGTAATGGCCGCAGCAGGTTTCGCAGTTGGGTGTGGTCGAGACCGCCCGGGTCCGGGCTGTCCACCGCGGGCATGATCGCTGCGTCGAGGATGTCGACGTCCAGGTGCACCCAGAACCCGTCGAGCTCCTCCCGTTCCAGATGGGCGAGCACTCCATGTGCGGCCTGTGCCGGGTCCTCGATGATCCGGAGCGCGGACCAATGCGGGATCCCCGCCTCCACAAGAGTCTCCAGGTAGGCCTCGTCCTCGCGATACCCGAGCATCACGGCATCCGTGTCCCGCACGTACGGCGACAGCCCTTCCAGGTCGGTCAGATCGTCCTGCCCCCGCCCGGTCACCAGTGCCAACGCCTCACCACCCGCAGCACCGACGTACTCGTCGTTGTCCACGGTCCGCATGTCCGAATGCCCGTCGAGGTAGACGACGCCGTACCGGCCGCGCCTCTTCAGTGCGAGCGCCGGCCCGAGCAGGTTGCTGCACTCGCCGCCCAGCAGTACGACGAACTTCTCGTCGTCGAGCAATGTGCCGATCCGATCCGCCAGTCGCACGCTGTACGACGCCATCGCGCCTGCGTTGAACACGCCGTCCCCGGGCTTCCAGCCGCCGCGGTCGTACCGAGGCGGCACCACGCATCCCGCATCCATGGCCCCGATCCGCGTCACGATCCCCTGATCCCGCAGCGCCCCGGCCAGCTTGTAGCAACCCGGCACCGTCCCCTCGACCGGCGGCCGCAACCCCAAGTTCGAAGGCCCGTCCAGCACCACCCGACTCCGCCCCACGATCACTCCCTAACCAGTAGCAATCCACTCTTCGGTTAGCAG
>NZ_SMKA01000262.1 GCF_004348455.1 Kribbella albertanoniae | reverse complement strand
CGCTGGGGGTTAGGGAGGCTGGGAGTACGGCGAGGCCGTGGCCGGCGGTGATCAGGTCTAGGAGGGTGGTCAGGTCGGTGCCGGTGTAGGTGAGGGCTGGGCGGAAGCCGTCGGAGTCGGTGGCGGCGCGGAGGGCTGCGAGGGGTGCGGCGACGTCCGGTGCGTCGATCCAGCGGGCGTCGATCAGGTCGTGCAGGGCGATCCGGCGGCGGTTGGCCAGCGGGTGATCGTTGGCCAGGGCAACGACCAGGTTGTCGTGGGCGACCGCGCTGGTGCGCAGGGTGCCGGCGTCGACGAGCAGGAGTGGGTCGGTCGGCGCGGCCACGCCGTCGATCAGGCCCAGGTGGTATTCGCCGACCGCCACGCCGTGGGCGACCTCGGCGCGACCGCAGACCGTCAGCGTGACCACGGTTCCCGGGTGCGAACGCCGTACGGCGGTGAGAGCCGTGGCGAGTCTACCGCCTACGGCAGCCAGTGGCGCTGCGGCGATCGTCAGCGTGCCCGGCGGATCGCCGACCGCGCGGTGGACGTCGGCGCGGGCAGCGGCGAGGCGGAGGAGGATCGCGCCGGCGTGTTCGAGCAGCCGCTCACCAGCGGGCGTCGGGGCCACCGGCCGTCGCCCGAGGAGCGGCGTACCGAGATCAGCCTCCAGTACGGCGATGTGCTGCGACACGGCCGACTGGGTGTAGCCGAGCCGGTCCGCCGCAGCGGAGAACGAGCCGAGCTCGGCGACCGTGACGAAGGTGCGCAGCAGGTGTGGATCCACGAGATAAGTATCGGTGATACCCGGTGCAGAGATCATCGTTGGCGCTGATAGTCGTCGCCACCGCAAGATGAACTCATGAACGCCTACTCCGCACGTATCGCCCTGGTCGGTGACCGCTCGCCGCACGTCCGCTCGCATGCCCGCGTCCCCGGTCTCCTGGACCGACTGCGCGAACGGGACAACCTCGATCTCGACGTCTACTGGGTGCCGACCGACGAGGTCGACCCGTCGATCAAGGGCTTCGACGGGATCTGGCTGCTACCGGGCAGCCCGTACCGCGACGAGTCCGGAGCGATCCGCGCGGTCCAGATCGCGCGCGAGAACGGGATCGCGTTCTTCGGCACCTGTGGTGGTTTCCAGCACGCGATGCTGGAGTTCGCCCGCAACGTCTGTGGGCAGACCGCCGTACAGCACGGTGAGAACCACCCGGAGGCCGAGGACCAGCTGATCGTCGAGCTGGCGTGCTCACTCGTCGGCCACGAGGGCGTGATCCATGTGACGCCGGGGACGCGGGCGGCCGACGTACTGGGTGTTGAGCGGTCGACCGAGCGCTACCACTGTGCCTATGGCCTCGACAGCAGCCGGCTGGATGCGTTGCGCGAGCGGGGCATGGTCTTCAGTGCGTACGACGACGCAGGTGATCCGCGGATTGCGGAGCTGCCCGACCACCCGTTCTACCTGGCCACGCTGTTCCAGCCGGAGCTGGCGGGCGACGGCACTCGACCACATGCACTGATCGAGGCCTTCGCCCGTGCAGCCTGCGCCCAGAGCTAGCTGGCGAGAGTGGGACGTGGGCTGAGGCCGGCTGCCAGGTAGGCCTCGTCGATGAGTTGCATGGTGGCCACCGCGTCGTCGGCGTCGGTCGGCAGTGGGGCACCATTGCGGAGGTGAGCAGCGAAGGCCTCAAGCTGATATGTGTACGACGACTTACGGCCGAGTTGCTCGACCCAGTGGTCTTCCTTCGTGGTGACGATGACGCGGTCGTCGTTGTGCGGCAGCACGAAGCTTGGTGCGAAGGCTTCACCGCGAGTACCGATGATCTTGCAGCTGAAGTCGAGCGTCTCGGCGCCCATGCTGGTGCGCACTGCGCCGGTGGCGCCGTTCGGAAACTCCAGGTCGGCGTTCAGCCACTCGTCCACACCAGGCAGCCGCTTGCGCTCACCGGCGCGAGCGCTGACCAGACGCGGCGCACCGCCTGCCCAGGGCGCCACAGAGCGCTGGGCGTGCAGGGCGTAGCAGCCAACGTCCATCAGAGCGCCGCCCGCAAGCGGTAGCGACCAGCGGGGGTCGTTCTCCGGCGGCGGAGGCATCACCATGGTGGTTTCCACGTGCTGCAGCTCGCCCAGCTCACCTTTCGCAAGCAATTCGTGCAGCCGACGGGTCACCGGGTGGAAGAGGTAGTGGAAGCCTTCCATGACAGCCACACCGCGTTCCGCGGCAGCGTCGCGCACCAACGCTGCCTCAGATGCGTTGCTGGCTGAAGGTTTCTCCGTCAGCACATGTTTGCCGGCGGCAATGGCCTTGAGGTTCCAGGGGCCGTGCAACGCGTTCGCCAGTGGGTTGTAGATCGCCTCGACCTCCGGGTCGGCGAGCACGTCGTCGTACGACGCGTGCACGCGTTCGACGCCGTGCTCCGCAGCGAACGCCTCGGCCCGATCCCGGTCCCGGGCAGCGACGGCAACCAGCCGGGCGCCGGTCAGCCGGGCCGGTTCGGCGATCGCGCGACCCGCGATCCGGGCCGCACCAAGGATCCCGATACGCAGCGGTTCCATGCTTCTCCTCATCTCAGCCTGTAGCCAGCGCAGCCCCCCGAGTGGGCCGGCGGATGATCCAGAAGGCGACATCCTCCCGTATACAAGCCCCGGCAGATATCCCCGGACCGCCATCCGGACCCGGATTCGGGCACGTTCATCCTCCGTTCACGACGCTGTGTGTGCCGGTAGTTGAACGTTGGGTAATCGGAAGGGATCTGATCAAATCACCGCCTCGGGTCGACTGATCAGGGTGGAGGCTTCAGGATGTGCCCATGAGTACCGTGCAGGTCCAGGTTGATCGGAGCAGTCGGACGCCGTTGCATGTGCAGCTGGCACAGCAGCTCGAGGCGGCGATCCAGGGGGGAGAGCTTCCAGTCGGATCCCGGCTGAGCAATGAGGTGGACCTCGCGGAGGCGTACGGGCTGAGCCGGCCCACCGTGCGGCAGGCGATCGCCCGGCTGGTCGACCAGGGGCTGCTGGTCCGCAAGCGTGGCGTCGGGACGCAGGTGGTCGGCAACTCCGGGCAGGTGCGGCGTTCACTCGAGCTCACCAGCCTGTACGACGACCTGGCCGCAGCGCACCGTAAGCCGGAGACCGAGGTGCTGCGACTCGGCATCGCGCCCGCGACCGCAGACGTGGCGACGGCACTGCAGTGCGAGGTCGGCGACCGCGTGCTGCGCCTGGAGCGCCTGCGCCGGGCAGACGGCGAGCCGCTCGCTCTGATGCGCAACTGGCTACCGCCGGACCTGCTGGAGACCGACCCGACCAGCTTGGCCGAGCACGGTCTCTACGAGTTGCTGCGGGCCGAGGGCGTGCGGCTGAAGGTAGCGCACCAGACCATCTCCGCCGTACCGGCATCTCCGGAGCAGGCTCGGCTGCTTGCCGAGGAGCCTGGGCACCCGCTGCTCGCCACCACCCGGATCACGTACGACGACCACGGTCAGCCGGTCGAGTTCGGTTCGCACCTCTACCGCGCCAGCCGCTACTCCTTCGAGCACACCCTGATCCACCGCTGACGGCGACACTTATCCACAGGTAACTCCGAGCTAGTGGCAATAACCCTCTGTACTTGGGAGGATGGTCGCTCACCGTGACCAACTCATTGCTGCGATGCCCGGGGGAGACCGATGACAGCCGACCGACTTGCCGCGCGCCGGTCGGGCTGGGACGGTGCCGTCGAACTCATCGACGCCCAGGTCCGCGATGTCGTGCGTCGTGAGGGGATCGACCCGCTCCGCGACCCGGGCGCTGTGATCGCGATAGTCGCCACCGTCGTCAAGGAGTACGACGAGCGCAGCCTGACCGGCGTGGTTCCGCCGATCGGCGATATCGAGGCGGTCAGCCGCGAGGTCCACGACCGGGTCGCCGGATTCGGCCCGCTGCAGCGGTATCTGGACGATCCGGCGGTCGAGGAGATCTGGATCAACGAGCCGAGCCGGGTCTTCATCGCCCGCGAGGGCCGGCACGAGCTGACCACGACGGTGCTGACCGAGGAAGAGGTCAGTGATCTGGTCGAGCGCATGCTGAAGACGACCGGCCGCCGGGTCGACGTCTCGCAGCCGTTCACCGACGCCCGTCTGCCCGACGGCAGCCGCGTGCACATCGTGCTCAGCGGTATCACTCATCGTTTCGCAGCAATCAACATCAGGAAGTTCACGGTCCGCGCGACCCGGCTGAACGATCTGGTCCAACTCGGGTCGCTGACTCCGCACGCAGCGGCCGTGCTGGATGCGTCGGTGGCTTGCGGGCTGAACATCCTGGTCTCGGGCGGCACCCAGGCCGGCAAGACCACGATGCTGAACGCGCTGGCCGGGTCGATCCCGGGCAGCGAACGCGTGATCAGTTGCGAAGAGGTCTTCGAGATCAAGCTGCCGATCCCCGACTGGGTGTCGATGCAGACCCGGCAGGTCGGCCTGGAAGGTACGGGCGACGTCCGGCTGCGCGACCTGGTCAAGGAGTCGCTGCGGATGCGGCCGTCCCGGATCATTGTCGGCGAGGTCCGCGGCGAAGAGTGCCTGGATCTGTTGCTGGCCTTGAATTCTGGACTACCAGGCATGTGCACGATCCACGCGAACTCGGCGCGCGAGGCGCTGACCAAGATGTGCACATTGCCGCTGCTGGCTGGTGAGAACATCGGTTCGAGGTTCGTGCTGCCGACGGTGGCCGGCTGTGTCGACCTCGTCGTACACCTCGGGATCGCTGCCGACGGACGCCGCCGGGTGCGCGAGATTCTGGCGGTCAGCGGGCGGATCGAGGATCAGGCGATCGAGACCGAGACGCTGTTCGGCACTGTGGACGGGCGGTTGCGGCGGGCTGAAGGGCACCTGCCACACCCCGAGCGGTTCAAGCAGGCGGGGTACAACGTGTCCGGTCTGCTCACCGAGTTGCCGTCAGGTGCCGGCTGATGGGGCTTCTTCTCGGGCTGTTCTTCGGGGTCGGTCTGCTGCTGATCATCGCGACGTTCGTGGCGCCGGCCGAGGCCCGCGCTGCACAGGACGGTCGCCTAGTGACCCGCAGCCGCGACCTGCTGGCCAGTGCCGGGGTCGAGGGCGTGACGCCGGTCGCCTTCATCGGCGCGTGCCTGATCACCGGCCTGATCGGGCTCGTGGTGATGTTCGCGGTCTCCGGTGCCTGGCCGGTCGGTGTGGTGTTCGGTCTGATGGCCGGCGGTGCGCCGATCGCGTTGGTGCGGAGTCGCGCCCGGCGGCGGCTCGCCGAGTTCCGCGAGCTGTGGCCGGATGTCGTCGACAACATCGCGTCTGCGGTCCGGGCCGGGTTGTCGCTGTCCGAGGCGCTGGCGCAGGTGGGGGAGCGTGGACCGCTGCCGTTGCGGGAGCCGTTCCGGAGGTTCGGTGCGGACTACGCCTCGACCGGCCGGTTCGCGGAATCGCTGGACAGGTTGAAGGCGCGGCTCGCGGATCCGGTTGGTGACCGGGTCGTGGAGGCGTTGCGGATCGCGCGCGAGGTCGGCGGTGGCGATCTCGGTCGGCTGCTGCGATCCCTGTCGACGTTCCTGCGCGACGATGCGCGGACGAGGTCCGAGCTGGAGTCACGGCAGTCCTGGTCGGTGAACGGCGCGCGGGTCGCGGTCGCGGCGCCGTGGCTGGTGCTGGCGATGCTGTCGTTCCAGGGCGATGTGATCCAGCGGTACAACTCGACAGTGGGTGCGATCGTCATCGCCACCGGCGCCGCGATCTGCGTGCTGGCGTACCGGTTGATGTTGCGGATCGGCCGGCTGCCCGAGCCAGAGCGGGTGCTGCGATGACTCCGATCTTGCTCGGTGGCGCGCTCGGCGCATTGTTCGGTGCTGGTCTGCTCATCGTCGTACGACGCTTGCCGTTCCTGCGCCGACCGACGCCCGACGACCGGATCGCGCCGTACCTGCGTGATATCGACGGTTCCGAGGTGTTCCTCGGTGTGGTCGCGTCGAACTCGCCGTTCTACGCGATCCTGCGGTTGTTCGGGCCGTCGTTGCGGGCTGGTGCCCGACGGTTGGAGCGAGTGCTCGGCGGTGCGAACTCGATCCGCCGAAGACTCGCGCGTGCCGGGCTGGAGCGGACGGTCGAGGAGTTCCGGATCGAGCAGTTGCTCTGGGGTACGGCGGCATTCGGGGCTGGGCTGGTTGTATCGCTGGTGGCGGTGTCCATCGGGATTGGAAACCCGGTCGGCATGCTGGTCGTCTGCGCGCTCCTCGGCGTGCTCGGAGTGCTTGCCCGAGACACCTATCTCGGCACGCAGGTGCGCAACCGTGAGCGCCGACTGCTCACCGAGCTGCCCACGGTGGCCGAGTTGCTGGCGTTGTCAGTCGCGGCTGGTGAAGGTCCGGCCGCTGCACTCGACCGCGTCGCACGCTCCTGCCGAGGCGATCTCGCGGACGAACTGAAGCGGGTGTTGGCCGAGACCCGTGCGGGCGACACCTTGGTCAAGGCGCTGGACGCACTGGCCGATCGGACCGGACTGCTGGCCCTGTCCCGGTTCGCCGACGGGCTGGCCGTCGCATTGGAACGCGGTACGCCGCTGGCCGACGTACTGCGTGCTCAGGCCGGTGATATTCGTGAGGCCGGTCGGCGCGAGCTGATCGAATCCGGAGCCCGCCGTGAAGTCGCCATGATGGTGCCGGTGATCTTCCTGATCCTGCCAGTCACCATCGCTTTTGCCTTCTACCCGGGGGCTGTCGGAATCCGGCTGATCGCCGGATGAATCGAGGAGAGGTCATGTCACAACTGATCACGAGACTGTACGTGGCGTTGCTGACGCCACGGCCTGCGCGGAAGGAGCGCGGCGACGTCCCGGGCTGGGTGCTCATCACGGTGATGACGGCCGGTCTGGTGGTGGCGATCTGGGCGGTCGCCGGTCCGCAGCTGGCTCAGATGCTGAAGAACGCACTGGACTCCGTCTCCAACAGGTGATCCAAAGACTCGGACGGAGGAGCGACCGTGGATCCGCGGTCGTGGACTTCGTGCTGGTCTCGATGCTGGTGGTGCCGTTGTTCCTCGGCATCCTCCAGGTCGGCCTCTACCTGTACGTGCGCAACACCGTGACCGCCGCGGCCTCGGAGGGCGCCCACTACGCGGCGGTCCTGAACCGGACACCGGCCGACGGCCAGGCGCGGACCCGGGAGCTGATCAGCGGCGTCGTGAACGACCGTCTGGTCGACTCCGTCGACGCGAGCGCGACCGATATCGACGGCCAGCCGGGCGTCGAGGTCGTTGTCCGCGCACACATGCCGGCGCTGGGTCTGTGGGGTCCGGCGGTCGGCTTCAGCGTCGCCGGGCACGCCGTCAAGGAGACCGGCCAATGACGAAGGACGAACGCGGCAGCGCGGTCGTCGAGTTCTCCTGGCTTGCCTTGCTGTTGATGGTCCCGTTGATCTACGTGATGCTCGGCGTCTTCGACGTTCAGCGAGCCTCGTACGGCGCGACCGCGGCAACCCGCGTGGCCGGGCGTGCGTTCATCATCGTGCCGGACGGACTGTCGGAGGACGAGGCCCGCTCGCGTGCCTTCGAGGCGGCCCGATTGGCCATGCGGGACCAGGGGATGGAGCTGACCTCGGACCAACTCACGATCAGCTGCACCCCGGCCTGCCTGCAACCCGGTTCGACGGTCACCGTCACGCTGAACACGAGCGTCCGGCTACCGTTGATCCCCGACGCGCTCGGTGGCGAACCGCCCGCGATCGCGATCAGTTCTTCGCACACCGAGCCGTACGGCGACTACCGCGAGGCGAAGGGCGACGGATGAGCCGCCGGCCACGTGATGAACAGGGCCAGATGACCGTGCTGATCATCGGCTTCACCTTCGTCATCCTGCTGATGATCGTGGTGGTCACCGACATCTCCAAGGTCTTCCTGGTCCGGCGCGATCTCGACGCGACCGCCGACGGCGCCGTACTGGCTGCAGCCAATGGGCTGGCCGCGATCTACGCCCAGCCCGCGGCCGACGGCAACGCCGAGCTCGATCCCGAGCAGGCCCGCCGGCTGACCGCCGAGTACCTGGATCAGGTTGCTGCCAGCAACCGTTTCGATGGGCTCGACTGGTCCGCCGACGTCACCGGTACGACGGTTACCGTGCGATTGGCGTCGTTGGTCGACCTGCCGTTCCAGCCACCCGGCTTCCCGAGCGCCGCGGATATCGCCACCGAGGCGTCGGCCGTCGTACCGATTCGTTGATCAGGTCGTCCGGCGTGCGGGGATCAGGTAGAGGACGAGGACGATCGCCATCGTCACCACAGCGGCGATCCCGACCGCGTGGTAGCCGCTGACGAAGGCGTGCTTGACCTGCTCCAGCAGTACGCCGCTCGTCTGCTCGAAGCCGTCGACCCAGCTGCCGTTCGCGGATCCGCCGGAGAGCTGTGCCCGGTAGACGACCGTGGCCAGGCTGCCCAGAATCACCAGGCCGGTGGCGATCCCGATCTCGTTGGCCGTCTGCGCCAGCGATGCCGCCGAACCGGCCCGCTCCTGCGGTGCGTGCGAGATGATGTCGTTCATCAGGAACGGGAACGCGGCTCCGATCCCGGCCGTCGTGAGGACGGCACCGCAGATCGCCCAGCCGATGCCGGATTCGCCCACCGGGAGCAGCGCGAAAGGCACGAAGCCGATCGCCATCATCGCCAGACCACCCACTACGACGCGCTTCGGTTCCATCCGATGGCCGAGCCAGGGGCCGAGGTTCGAGGCGGCGATCATCGCGATGGTCGACGGGATCAGGCACAGTGCCGCAGTCAGCGGCTCCAGGCCGTGCACCGACTGGAGGTAGAACGCGATGAAGATCGACGTACCGCCCATCAGCAGTGCGGTGAGGAACAGCACCCACAGCGCGCGAGTCACACCAGGCTGCCGCAGCAACGACAGATCGACCAGCGGGTGCTCGAGGGTCTGCTGCCGCCGTACGAACACGATGCCGAGGGCGAGGCCGACCACACCCAGCCCGACGACCTTCCAGAGCTCAGTGCCGTTGACGGCCCACTTGAGCGCGGCGACCAGGCTGAGGATCGACACCAGGCACAAGGCGGCACTGCGCAGATCCAAGCGGGTGTCAGGCTGCGCCTGCGATTCCGGCAGCAGCCGAGGTGCGGCCAGCAGCGTCAGCACCATCACCGGTACGCCGAGCAGGAACACCGAACCCCACCACCAGTACTGAAGCATCACGCCGCCGATCAGAGGAGCCGCGGCCATCCCCAGCAGGAAGCAGGTCATGTAGGCGCCCATCGCCGAGACCCGGGCCTTCGGATCGGGGAAGATCTGGCCGAGCAGCGCCATCGAGGCCGGCATGATCGCGGCACCGGCGAGCCCCATCACCGCGCGGGTGACGATGATCATCCACGGCGCGGTCGAGAAGGCCGCGACGGCCGACGCGAGCGCGAACACCGCCGCGCAGATCACAATCAGCCGGCGACGCCCGATCCGGTCGCCGACGGCACCCATCGTGACCATCGTGCCGCCGACCATGAACCCGTAGATGTCGTTCATCCACAACAGTTCCGCCGGTGACGGGCGCAGGTCGGCGGACATCCTGGGCAGCGCGACGCCGAGCACGCTGATGTCGATCGCGATCAGCAACGACGGCAGAGCCAGTAGCGCCAGCGCGAGCCGAGGGCTGCGGCTTCGCGCTGTGGTGATAGTCATCATGGGGGGTCCTCTCGGGTGGTCTTCACCCATGCGTCGGATCAGCCTCCCGGTTTTTGACATCGTCCTGGGCACCATGTGCATCTGCAGATCGATTTGAGCGGGTTCTGCTGTCGCCACCACCGTGGCGGGTTTCCGACATGTCGTGGCGGTCCGGCGGAGTAGCGCCTTACGGTAAACGAAAGGTCGCTACATATTGACTGAGGAGTCGCCATGAACCGACGGGTCGGCGTTGTTCTTGCGAGTGCCATCGCAGCCGGGCTCCTCTTCGGATCGGCCGGTCTAGTGGCGCAGGCCGGTGGGTCGTCCGTCCAAGCAGCCTGTACGGCGCCCGCCTGGGCCGAGGGCGTTGCGTACGCGGCGGGTGCCAAGGTCAGCTACCAGAGCCGCACCTACCAAGCCCGATCCGCGCACACCGCGCCGCCCGGTTCTGGCTGGAACCCGATCGCCGCCCCCTCGCTCTGGCTCGACCTCGGGGCCTGTGACAGCACGCCGCCCACCGATCCGCCGACGACCCCGCCGCCCGGTAACGCCACCTGCGCGGTGAAGTCCCGCCCGGCCGGCAAGGTCCTGCACGGCTACTGGGAGAACTGGGACGGCTCCTCGAACGGCGTCCACCCGCCGTTCGGCTGGACGCCGATCACCGACTCGCGGATCGGCCAGCACGGCTACAACGTGATCAACGCAGCCTTCCCGGTGATCCTCTCCGACGGCACCGTGAAGTGGGAGGACGGGATGGACGCGACCGTGAAGGTCGCCACCCCGGCCGAGATGTGCGCGGCGAAGGCGGCCGGCCAGACCATCCTGCTCTCGATCGGCGGCGCGACCGCTGGTATCGACCTCAGTTCGTCCACGGTCGCCGACCGGTTCGTGGCGACCGTCGTACCGATCCTGAAGCAGTACAACTTCGACGGAATCGACATCGACATCGAGACCGGCCTGACCGGTAGCGGCAACATCAACCAGCTGTCGGCCTCGCAGGCCAACCTGATTCGGATCATCGACGGCGTGCTGGCGCAGATGCCGTCGAACTTCGGGCTGACGATGGCACCGGAGACCGCCTACGTGACCGGTGGCAGTGTCACCTACGGCTCGATCTGGGGTTCCTACCTCCCGATCATCAAGAAGTACGCCGACAACGGCCGGCTGTGGTGGCTGAACATGCAGTACTACAACGGCAGCATGTACGGCTGCTCCGGCGACTCCTACTCCGCAGGCACTGTGCAGGGTTTCGTCGCCCAAACCACCTGCCTGAACAACGGCCTGGTCATCCAAGGCGTCACCATCCGAGTCCCCTACGACAAGCAGGTCCCCGGCCTCCCCGCCCAAAGCGGCGCCGGTGGCGGCTACATGACCCCGTCCCTGGTCTCCCAGTCCTGGAACAGCTTCAACGGCCAACTCAAAGGCCTGATGACCTGGTCCATCAACTGGGACGGCTCAAAGAACTGGACCTTCGCCGACAACGTCAAGGCGCTGCAGGGCCGTTAGCCGCTCTTCGTTGGGCGCCTGGGGGATCGCCGGAGCGAGGACGAGCACCCTTGCTCCGGTCGATCTCTGGACGTGATCGCGGATCGTCGTCGGATATCCGAGGACGCCGAAATGATGAAGCGTCGGGACCATGACGCCCGTCGCCTTGTCATCCAGCACGGCGTCGATCAGCGCCCGGAAGGCGGTGGGGGCCGTCTCGAGCTTCTCAGTGAAGACCTTGCCGAGCCGATAGCCCTCCTGCTGCGCGAACTTGGCCATTTTGACGACAAGATCCGCATGTTCTCGTGGCGACATGAACAGGTGCTCACGGACGTATGCGTGCAGCACCGGCACAGGCTCTGTGGACTCGTCCGTCACCGGCCGCCTCCTTCCGGTTGTGCCGTCATCACCAGGCATGACTCTGCCGACGCCACCAGCCATCAATCGAGCAAGTTGCCGGAAGGTGCCCCTATCCCGCTTTGACTGACAGCTCGGTGCGGGTTCCGTATCCTGGAGCAGGTAGGCCGACCCAAGGGGCAACTTCTGGCAATCGGCTTGCTCTGGCGCCGACCGGAAGCCGAAGCTCGATGCGGCAACGTCTGGCAACCCTTGAGAGGCAGCCATCATGGCCCTGGACTTCGTAGGCATGGACCCCGATTCACCTGATGCCAAATGCCCGGCCGTCTTCGTTGATCCAGAGACCGGAGACTTTTACCTGCAGGGCAAGACCGTCACCGACCCGAAGATCCTTGCCGAGATTGCCAAGCACTCGCCGTTGGGAGCCGACGAGGCGGTGGTCCGCCAGCCCGCTCGAATGGCTGGTGTGCTGGCCGAGGCTGCAGCGGGAACCTATGAGCCGGGTCGCTTGGGCCACGGCGAGGTGGATCTGCTGGACTTGCTGCGCGGCGCGCGGCGATCCGCCGTGCACTTGGAGATGCGAGAGACCTACGACACCAGCGTTGCCGGCTTCCAGGACTTCCTTGCAGGCGGCCCTGGTGACTATGACATGTCGTCGTGGACGAAGCTCGTCGCGGAGGGTGTAGCCCGTGGTGTGAGGTTCCGGAGGGCTCGGGTCGTTTCCGAGCCGGTGACCGACTACATCCGGTGGGAGCACATGCTGACCACGCACAACATCGAGGCGGGCGAGGAAGTGCGCTGGCTTCCGCGCAGACAGGCCTTTGACCTGCTGTTGCCCGGCGCCGACTTCTGGATCATCGACGGCCGGTTGGTGGCGTTCAACTTCTCCGCGGGTGATGGAGCCGACACCGGCGAAGAGGAGTTCAGTAGCGATCCCGACCTCGTGGCGCGCTGCGTTGCGACGTTCGAGCATGTCTGGGAGCGCGCCACTCCGCATGCGGACTACGCGGTCAGGTAACTTGCTGCAGCAATGCCATCGTCCACATCCTCGAGTGCACAGGCCGCGCGGCAAGCAGTGGCCGATCAGTTGCGCGAGTTCCGCGAGCGGGCCGGGCTGACAGGACGGCAGTTGGCTGCGGCCGCTGGATGGCAACCGCAAAAGGTCTCGCGGATCGAACATGGTGTGCGCCCGATCTCGGCCGCAGACCTGGCCGAGTGGTGCCGGGTCTGCGGTGTGCCTTCCCAACGTGTCGAGGAGCTCATGGCCGAGCGCTCCGCGGCTGCGGGGATGTGGACCACCATGCAGCGGTTTCACCGAGCCGGCTTGAAGCAGGCGCAGGAATCGGTGCGTGAGATGTACGAGGCCGTTCGGCAGTTCCGCTGCTACCAGTCGGCGGTCGTCCCTGGACTGCTGCAGACCGCCGAATACACCACCGCCGGACTCGAATCCGTGCGTGACCTGCTCGGTCTGACGGTCGATGACGTCGCCGACGCGGTGGCTGAACGGATGGATCGCCAGGGCATCCTGCGGCGTTCGGGGAAGCAGTTCGTGTTCGTGGTGGAGGAGCATGTGCTCCACCACCGGGTCTGTGATCGCGAGGCGCACATCGAACAGCTGGCACATCTGGCGGCCGTGATGAGACTGCCGGCAGTCTCGCTCAACATCGTGCCCCTGGATATCGAGCGTCGGCTGCGGTGGCCCTGCGAGGGGTTCGTTCTGATGGATGGCCCGAGTGGGGTGAAGGCGACAGTCGAGCTGGTGTCGGGGTACCTCCAGATCACCAACCCGTCCGAGACGCTCCTCTACCGCCAGGAGTTTGACGCGCTTCTCGGCCGATCTGTCACGGGCGACCGCGCTCGCCGGATCATCGCGGCCGCCACCGCTCGGCTCACCTGATTCCTCCTAGCCGAACAGGCCGGGGTTGTCGGTGAGCCAGGTGGTGAA
>NZ_SMKA01000261.1 GCF_004348455.1 Kribbella albertanoniae | reverse complement strand
GGGTTGGCCAGGGCTGGGGCGGGTTGGCCGTGAAGAAATGCAGGAGGTTGAGGAGGCGGCTGGTGGGTGGGGCGGTCCAGTGGCGTTGGGCCGGCCAGGGCTCGGCGGTGAGTTTGCCTAGTGCCCAGGAGAGGTGGAGGTAGAGGATGCCGGCAGCCAGTTCATCGTCCGCGAGGGTCGCGTCTGCGGTCAAGTAAGAAGGGAGGAGGCGGGCGACCTCGGCCAGGCGGAGCTTGGCGAAGTCGAAGGCGCGCGGCCCCCAGGCGGCGTCACCCCAGTCGATGACGCCTTGCAACTCGCCGTTCGCCGGATCGACGAGAAGGTTGTGTGGGGCAACATCTCCGTGCAGCAGCACAGGCGGTGCGGACCGATCGAAGCGTTGCTCCAGCCGCTCGAGCCACCCCATCAGCCAGTCGGCCGTGCCGGCATCCAGATATCCACGAACGGCAAGCTCCTCAACCGTCGCGCGCGGTTCGCCCCAACCGTCCTCAGGGACACCGGGCAGCGAAGTGCGCACAACCGAGTGCAGCCGGGCCAGATCGAGGGTGACGTCGGCGGGCGTGGTGAGCGGCTCGATGCCGTGGACGCGCTCGACCACGACGTACGAACCGTCGAGCTGTGCGCGGCTCTCGTCGTACTCGAGGATGGCGGGGGTGCGGACGCCGGCCTTACGAGCAAGCGGTACGACGGCGGTTTCCTTCCGCAGGTCGTCCTCGAATCCGGCCCGGGCCACCCGGACGAACAAGCGCGGGCCGAGGGTGAAGCCGCGATTCGCAACACCACCGGGGACTTCATGCACCTCGGCCGGGGCGACGCCGTACCGGGGCGCGAGCAGGCGAACGTCGTTCAGCATCCGGTCCATCCTGGAGATCCTGGTGCGGGTGCACGTTGGTGTCCAACGGTTTGACCTCCGGCCCACCGATGATGGAGGGATGATCGACCTGTTGTTCGGCGGACCGTGGAAACGGCTGGTCAGCGCAGACAGGGACTACCAGGAGGCCAAAGCCGACTTCCTGAACGCTGACCCTGTGGAGGAGCTCCGGAAGCAGTTCAGATCGGCTTCCGACATACACGCCGCGCTCCGCTTCCTCGACGCGATCGCCTGGAGTCACCCATCGGTCGCCGGAGAGCTGATCCCCGAGGTCTTTTACTGGGCTTGTATGCAGGCCCGTTACTCGGGCCTCGCCCGGCGCATCCTCGTCACCCTCCGCCCGCGCGACCGCGACGCCGAACTGGAACCCTTGATCGCCGCGGAGATGAACAATCTGACTGCCGACCGTTGGGACCAGATCCGCGGTCTGGTCTGGCTGCTCGAGGACCTCGGCCGCGCCGATGTCCTGGCCGAGCTGAAGACCCGCCTCCTGGCATCTGCCGACGAGGAACTTCTCGACATCGCCGAGGACATCGACGGCCCGCCTGAAGGCGTTTGATGTACTGCGGGAGTGCGAATTGAGCTGGATCCGGAGCAGGTCGGGCCAAGAGACACCTATGCGACGTTGAACTCGGTGGTGGTGCCGCGGCCGATTGCGTGGGTGTCGAGCCGGTCGGCCGATGGGGTGCTGAATCTGGCGCCGCATTCGTTCTTCACGGTGTCGTGTGTGCAGCCGCCGATGGTGCAGTTCACGTCGGTGGGGCGCAAGGACAGCCTGAACAACGTCGAGGCGACCGGGGAGTTCGTGGTGAACTTCGCGGCCGAGGCGTTGTTCGAGCAGGTGAACGCGTCCGGGACGAACTTCCCGCCGGAGGTGTCGGAGTTCGAGGCGATCGGGGTCACCCCCGAGCCGTCGCGGACTGTCGGCGTACCGCGGGTGGCCGAGTCGCCGGTGGCGATCGAGTGCACGTTGCACACGACGCTGGAGCTCGGCGACTGCACGGTCGTGATCGGCCAGGTGCGGGCGATCGCGATCGACGAGGCGGTGCTGGCCGACGGCCGGCCGGAGGTCCGGTTGCTGCGGCCGCTGGCCCGCCTCGGCAAGGACGAGTGGTCGACGCTCGGCGAGATCCGGGAGATCACCCGGATCCGCCACGCCGACTGGCCCGGCCACTTCGCCCCATCAAGAAGGCCGGGTGCCCCATCAAGAAGGCCTGGTTCTGGGTCTCAGAGCTGACGTTTCTTGCGCAAAACAAGGGGTTTTGCGCTTGTTACGACATGGTGCAGACTGAGGCCCGTGACTGACTACGTGGCTGCCCAGGAGCGGTACGACGACCGGATGGTGTATCGGCGGACGGGCCGGAGTGGGCTGCAACTGCCGGCGATCTCGCTGGGGCTGTGGCACAACTTCGGTGACGACAAGCCGTTCGAGACGCAGCGCGACATCCTGCGCCGCGCGTTCGACCTCGGCGTGACGCACTTCGACCTGGCGAACAACTACGGCCCGCCGTACGGCGCGGCCGAGACGAACTTCGGCACGCACTTCCAGCGGGACTTCACGAAGTACCGCGACGAGCTGATCCTGTCGAGCAAGGCCGGGTACGACATGTGGCCGGGTCCCTACGGTCAGGGCGGTGGCTCACGGAAGTACGTGCTGGCGAGCCTCGACCAGTCGCTGCAGCGGATGGGCGTCGACTACGTCGACATCTTCTACTCGCACCGGTTCGACCCGGACACCCCGCTCGAGGAGACGATGGGTGCCCTCGACACCGCGGTCCGTTCCGGCAAGGCCCTGTACGCCGGAATCTCGTCGTACAGCGCGGAGAAGACGCGGGAGGCGGCGCGGATCCTGCAGGAGCTGGGGACGCCGCTCCTGATCCACCAGCCGTCGTACTCGATGCTGAACCGCTGGATCGAGGAGGACCTGCTCGACGCCGTCGGTGAGCTCGGGGTCGGCGTGATCGCGTTCTCGCCGCTGGCGCAGGGCGTGCTGACCGATCGCTACCTGGACGGCATCCCCGAGGGCTCGCGGGCCTCCCAGGGCAAGTCGCTGAACCCGGACTCGCTCACCGAGGACACCCTCAAGCACGTCCGCGCACTGAACGAGATCGCCAAGCAGCGCGGCCAGTCCGTCGCCCAGCTCGCCCTGGCCTGGACGCTGCGCGACGACCGGGTCACCAGCGCCCTGATCGGCGCCTCCAGCGTGCAGCAGCTGGAAGGCAACCTCGAGGCCGTCCGCAATCTCGAGTTCACCGCCGAGGAGCTCGAAGCCATCGACGCCGACGCGGTCGAGGCCGGCATCAACCTGTGGAAGAAGAGCTCGGACCACTGAGTCATCTCCGCCAAAGACCACCCCGGGCAACCGTTACCTGACGGAAAGTTCCGGGGTGGTTGCGTTGTGCAGCAGCTGGGCACACGCTGGAGAGAGACCCTGGAGGTGGTGACCGTGACCGCTTCGACGCTGGAAATGGCGCTGAGCTACGAACACGCAAACATCCGGGAGCTGGCCGAGCCGGCCCGTCATCCGGCCGCGGCGCACCCGGATCGCAGGCATCGGACCGACTGGTTCTACGCGATCACCGCGCAGCACCTGGCCGCGGCCGAAGACGTGCTGCTGCCACAGGTGCGGCGCCTGCCCGACGGCGCCGAACTGGTCGCCCGGTACGTCGGCAATGCCAAGGACCTCGAGCGGAACCTGCGGTACCTCAAAGGACGCCAGTACGGCGACAGCCGCGTCCTGCACCTGGATCCGCACGACGTCCTGCGCACGATCGACCGGCTGCTCGCCGAGCATGAGCGACTCGAGACCGACTACAGCCACCAGCTGAGTGAGCACCTCGACGCGACCGAGGTCAACGAGCTGACCAAGGAACTGCTCGAGGCCGAAGAAGTCGCCCCGACCCGAGCGCATCCGAACTCGCCGCACACCGGCCTCGCCGGGCGGCTGGCCCACCGGATGTGGCGGCTGGCCGACAACGCCTGGGACAGCGCCGAGGGGCGCGTCGTACCGACGAAGTACCACGTGCACCCGAAACGCAATTCGGCCTTGTCGCACTACCTCTACGGAACCGCGATGCCTCAAACAGACGGGCCGGCCACAGACAAGTGACCGGGCCCGGGTCCCCTCGGATGCCTCCGAAGGGCCGGGCCCGGCCGACCGGCTCTCACTGCGCCTGGTTGTGGGAGCCGGCCTGACGTCCTCCCCCGCTGCGCCTGGTGTGCGAGGGAGGACGGTTCAGGGGATTACTTCAACGAATCCAGTGCCTTCTGAGCGCCGGGGTGTAGCGGCACCGGGTCGGTCTTGGTGGCGTTGTCCTTGCTGATGCCCTTGGCGGCCGCGTTCACCGCGACCAGAGCGTCGAGGTTCTCGTACAGGGTCTTGGTGAGCTGCTCGGCCAACTCGTCCTTCATGTCCTTGCGGACCAGCAGCACATTCGGTACGACGATCGTCGCGACGTCGCCCGGCTGCTTGTACGTCGCGGCCGGGATCGGCGCCTCGGAGTAGACCGAACCGTACTTCTCCGTCATTTTGGGCAGCAGATCGGCGATCGGCAACAGCTTGACGCCCTTGCCGAGGCTGGTGGTCAGATCGGTGATGCCACCGGTCGGCAGCCCGCCGGACCAGACCAGGGCGTCGATCGTGCCCGACTTCATCGCGTCCACCGACTCCGGCAGCCCGAGCCGCTGGGCGGTGACGTCCTTGGCCGGGTCCAGCCCCGCGGCCTCGAGCAGGCGCCGGGCGATCACCTCGGTGCCAGAGTTCGGCGAGCCGGTGGAGACGCGCTTGCCCTTCAGGTCGGCGATCGAGTTGATGTTCGCCGACGTCCGGACCGCGACCTGGGTGTAGTTGTTGTAGAGCCGGGTCAGCGCGACCACGTCCTGCTTGGTCTGGAAGCTGTTCGTGCCGTTGACCGCGTCGGCCGCGGTGTCACCCAGCGAGAAGGCGATGTCGTAGTTGCCGCCGGCCAGGCCCTGGATGTTCTGCACCGAGGCGCCGGTCTCACTCGCGGTGGCCCGGTAACCGGGCATCTTCTGCGAGATCACCGAGGCCAGCGCACCACCGAGCTGGTAGTAGACGCCGGTGGTGTTGCCGGTGGCAATGGTCAGCCGGCCGCCGGCCGCCGTACCGTCTCCGGAAGGTTCACGCTGACCGCCACAGGCGACGAGGGACGCAGCAGCGGCAAGCGCCACCACAACAGTGGGGAGGCGACGGATTCTCATGATCTGGCGGATCCTTCCGTGGGTGCGGCCTGGCGTTGCCGCCGGACCACATTGATGACGACGGCAACAAGTAGCAAACAGATTCCGGCGCTGATGGTTACGGGCGCGAGGTAAAGCAGCAGCAGCGCGGCCGGTACGCACAACGCCCGCTCGATCCAGGTGGTCGCGACCACGATCCAACCGCCTGTCACGACAGCTAAAGCGGCGACCGCGAGCATCGACACCGCGAGTGTCCACACCATGCCGACGAACGATCCCTGACCGAGCAGGTGTGCACCGTTGTCGGTGAGCACGAACGCGAACGGCACCAGGAACGCAGGCAGGGTGTACTTCCAGGCCTGCCACATCGTCGGCATCACTTTGCCGCCGGTGATCGCGGAGGTCGCGACGGCGGCCAGCGCGGTCGGCGGCGACACCTCGGAAAGCACTGCGTAGTAGAAGATGAACATGTAGGCCTCGGCCTGCGTCACCCCGAGCTGCACCAGCGCCGGCGCGATGATCACCGCCGCGATGATGAACGAGGCAGTGACCGGAACCGCAAGCCCCAGCACCAGTACGGCGAACGCCGACAGCACCACGGTCAGAATCAGGATCACGGTCTGGTTGTCGGTGAGCCCACGAGCCGCGCCGACGATGATCTCGGCCAGGTTCAGCCCGAGCCCGGTCTGCGTGGTGACCGCAACGATCACCCCGGCCGTCGCACAAGTCGCCGCCACCGGCAGGATCGAACGGGTGCCTTGGGCAAGCGCTTTGAACAACGGCTTCCCGGTCAGCCGGTGCTCGCGATCCAGGAACGACAGCCCGAACTGGATGATCACCGCGTAAACAACAGCCTTGAACGGCGGTACGTCGACCGCCATGAACCCGATGATCACGAACAGCGAGAGGAAGTGGTACCCGAACCGGAACAGCAGCTTCCGCGCGGACTGCGTGGACGTCTCGGCCGACGTCGTACCGTGCCGGCGGGCGTCGATCTCGATCGCGAGCAGGATGCCCAGGTAGTACAGGATCGTCGGGATCACGGCGAACCCGAGCACGGTCAGGTACGAGACCTGCAGGAACTCGGCGATGATGAACGCCGCTGCCCCCAAGGTCGGCGGCGACAGGATCGCGCCGATCCCGGCGGCCGCGAGCATTCCACCAGCCGGTTCGGCCGGATACCCGGCCCGGCGCAGGATCGGCCACGACACGGTGCCCAGCGATACGGCGGTCGCCGTACCGGAGCCGGAGACGCTGCCGAGCAGGAAGCCGGCCAGGGTGACCGTCCGGCCCGGCGCGGTGCGGCTGCGCTTGAAGGCTGCGAACGACAGGTCGATGAAGAACTTGCCGGCCCCGGAGTAGTCGAGCACTGCGCCGTAGATGGTGAACAGCACGATGTAGCTGGCCGCGACAGCCAGCGGCGTCCCGTAGAAGCCGGCCGTCCCCATCGTGAACTGACCGATGATCGCGTCGAAGTTGAAGCCCTGGTGCGCCAGCGACCACGTGTAGGGCAGGAAACCGCCGTAGTACGCGTAGGCGATGAAGAGCAGGCTCACCAGCGGCAGCACCCACCCCGTCGTACGACGGCAGGCCTCGAGCAGCAGGACCAGCAGTACGGCGCCGACCAGTACGTCGAGTCCGGTCGGAGCCTGACGCCGTTCCAGGAAACCGTCGAAGTCCAGCAGGGGGTAGATACAGGCCGCGAGCGCGATCAGCGCCAGCAACCAGTCCGTCAGACCGGGGTCGTCATGTGCCCGCGCCTTGAACGGATTCAGTACCGCCGGGACCTTCCAGCCCCGGTAACACAGCAGCGTGATCGGCAGAACGGCTGCGAGAAAGATCACCAGGTAAAACTGGGTTCCCTGTGGTAATGGGAAGAACACCTGCAGGAGTACGCCGACGCTGACGATCGCGCACCAGACCGAGATGATCACATCCAGGGCAGGGCGAAGCCGCCGAGCGGGCCGCTCCTGCTCGTACTCGGCTAACTCCTGGTCGGAGGGCGCGCTCACGCCACCCCCCGTTCCGATACCGACAGTCATCTACCGGTTCCCTCCTGTGTGCGGAAGGCTAATGTTGCCGAACACTGCGTGGAGTTGCGTGATTACGTCTTTACCAAGATCTGACACATCCACGCCCCACCTGGCCTACGATCACCGCATGAGTGGCGCCGTCAGGATTCTGCTGGTCGAAGACGATCTCGATATCGCCAATGCCCTGATACCCGCGTTGCGGCGTTACGGCCTGATGGTGACCCATGTCCGGACGGCGGCGGACGCCCTCGCGGCGGACCCCGGCGACCTGGTCCTGCTGGACCTCGGGCTGCCGGACGGGGACGGGATCAACGTCTGCCGGCAGATCCGTTCGGTCTCCGATGTGCCGGTGATCGCGGTCACCGCGCGTGGCGAGGCGGCCGACCGGGTCCGCGGGCTGCGCAGCGGCGCCGACGACTATGTGGTGAAACCCTTCGCGATCTCCGAGCTGCTGGCCCGGATCGATGCTGTACTACGTCGTACCGGCCTGCTGCAGCCCCGCCCCAGGGTCACGGTCGGCGACCTCACCGTGGACATCGAGGCCCGAACCGTCCAGGTCGCCGACAAGCCCATCAGCCTGACCCGCAAGGAGTTCGACGTGCTCGCTGTGCTGGCCGCGCACCACGGCCGGGTCGTCCCCCGCGAACAGGTCGCCCTGTACGCCTGGCAGTCCGTCTTCGAGGCCTCCTCGCGGACGATGGACGTGCACGTCGCCAGCCTGCGCGCCAAGCTCGGCCGTCCGGAGCTCGTGCAGACGATCCGGGGCGTCGGTTACCGACTGGGTTCGGACTGACCGTTGCGCCGTCGACTACTGCAGTCCCTCGTTCCGATGGTGGTTCTGCTCGCCATCATCGCCACCGTCCCGCTCGCGAACTTCATCGCCACCAGTGCGTCCCGCACCCTGTTCCTGTCCCGCAGCAACGACGCGGACTGGTTCGCCACCATGGCCGAAGCTCCGCTGCAGTCCGGTGACATCGCCAACCTCCGCGAGATGGCGGTCCGGTACGACGACCTCTACAACACCCCGGTCTTCATCGTCGACGACAACAACAAGGTCGTCGCCACCTCGAAGTCCGGCGTGGACACGAACGAGCCGGATATCGCCATCGCCCTCGGCAGCACCCTGGCCGGCCGGCTGCCGGCCGAGCCCCCGGCGCTGTGGCCGTGGCAGAGCGGCGAGATGGTCGTCGCCCGTCCGGTCGCCAACAACGGCCGCATCCTCGGTGCCGCTGTCCTGCGAGTGCCCACCGACGACAACCGGCTCGAGGTCCGGCGCAGCCTGATCCTGCTGCTGATCGGCCTGCTGATCAGCATCGGCGCGATCATCGCCGGCATCGTCCGGCCGATCAGCCGCTGGGTGATCAACCCGGTCAAGGACCTCGACAACGCGACCCACCAGATCACCCGCGGCGCCCTCGACACCAGAGTCTCCACCGACGGTCGTGCGCCGGAGCTGCGCCGCCTCGGCGACAGCTTCAACTCAATGGCACTCAGCCTGCACCAGGCCCGGCAGCGCGAGCGGGAGTTCGTCGCCGACGCCTCGCACCAGCTCCGGACGCCGTTGACCTCGGCCCGGATCCACATCGAAGGCCTGTCCCGGCTGTCCCCGACCGCGCGCTTCGCGCTCAGCGACATCGACCGGCTCGGCCGGATCGTCCAGCGGCTGTCCCGGCTGGCCGGTTCGGACCGCCCCGGAGCCGATGCCGAGGGCAACAGCGAGGAGCCGCTGGACCTGGCCCAGGCGGTCAAGGAGCGGCTGGTCGGCTGGAAGGCCGTGTACGCCGCCGACGACCTCGAGCTGATCATCGGCGACATGGTCCCGGGCGGGGTCGCCCCCGAGCTCGAGGTGGACGACATCCTCGACGTACTGCTCGACAACGCCTCCAAGTACGGCGCTCCGCCGGTCGAGGTCTCGGTCACCCGCGACGGCACCGAGGTCGTGCTGTCGGTCCGCGACCACGGCCTCGGCCTCGGCTCACGCGACCTGAAGAAGGTCGGCGAGCGGTTCTGGCGCAGCGCCCACCACCGCGAGATGCCGGGCACCGGCCTCGGCCTCGCCATCGTCCGCTCCGAAGCGGCCCGGGTCGGCGGCCGCGTCGTCGCCCGCCCGCCGATCGGCGGCGGCCTGGTGATCGAGGTCCGCGTCCCCCTGATCGACGACTACGAACTCTGAGGTACGGCGCTCGCCGTACCTGCTCAGATGTGGTTGTTGCGGTACCAGCGTTCGGCGGCCGGGTGCAGGGGCACCGGCATGGTCGCGATCGCGGATCGCGGGTCCAGGGCGCTGGCTTCCGGGTGGTAGTTCTTCTTGTCGTTCGGGTTGCCGATCAGGTCCTTCTGGCGGCGGAACAGTGTGTTCACGATCCACCAGGCCCAGGAGTCGGGCAGGTTCGGCCGGGCGATCAGGTAGTTCGGGATGGTCAGGGTCGGGACCGCGCTGGCCAGGCCGTAGGTCTTCGGCGGGATCGAGGAGACGATGTAGCCGCCGAACTGCTTGAGCGCGATGGTCTGCGCGACCGAGCCGATGTCGACCAGCCGGAAGCCGATCGTCTGCTGCATCGCCGCGATCGGTCCGGTCGGCAGACCGCCGCTCCAGATCATCGCGTCGATCCCTGGGGCACCGGCCTTGCTGGCCTTGTCCGTCAACTGCTTGACGGCTTCTTCCAGCGAGAGTGCCTTCTTGTTGACCCTGGTTCCGATCTTGGCCGTCTCGAGGATCATGTTGGCGACCAACTGGGTCCCGGAGCCTTCCGGCCCGACGCTGACGTCCTTGTCCACCAAGTCCTCGAGGGTCTTGACCGTCGAGGCCATCGGCACCACGACATGCACGTAGTTGTCGTAGGTCCGGCCGAGTGTGGTGATCTTGTTCAGCGCTCCGGATTTGAACTCCCCGAGCCCCTCGTAGGCGGCGTACGCCGAGTCCGAGGTGGTGAAGCCGACGTCAGCGCCCCCGTCGGTGTCCGACACCCGGCGAAGGTTGTCGATCGACCCGGCGGTCTCGATCGGGGTCAACGTCATCCCGGTGACCTCACTGACCAGCTTTGCCAGTCCGCTACCGAACGAGTGGTAGACACCGCCGATGTTCCCGGTCGCGAGCTTGGCCGGAGCCGCCGGCGCGGGCTCGTCGGAGCGGCCCCGCGAGCACCCAGGCACCGCAAAGGCCGCCGCGGCGGCTGCGCCGAGGCCCAGCACGCTGCGCCGGCTCATCGAATCCGGAACGATCAGGCGGGGACGATCCATACGGGACAACCTATGTGGCAACCGGGCCGGTCCGGTAGCCACGTGCGCCCGCCGCTACCGAACCGCTACCCGGAGCGTCCGTCAGCTGGTTCTCACAAACTGCGTCTGGACGGGCCCCCGGTCGGTGTGACAGCGTTGTCATCGCGCGACCGCGTGGATTGCGTGTCTGAACCCCAGTAACAGCCCCCGGAGGATGATTTCGTGCACGACGACCGTCAACTCATCGAGGAGCGGCTCAAGCGCGCCCTGCGGGAGCGGATCCGCCCCGCGATCTACGGCGCGGCGGTCCCGCTGGACATCAAGGTGTGGCACGCGCCTGGTGAGCCGGTATCCCCCGCCGAAGCACTGGCCGCCCCCTACGAGCCCGCCGAGATCGGCCTCGCCTGGGGTGCTCCCTGGGGTACTTCCTGGTTCCACTTCAGCGGCCAGGTGCCGGCCGAGTGGGCCGGCTCCGAGATCGAGGCCGTCATCGACCTCGGCTTCAGCGGCGGTCCGGGCTTCTCCGCGGAGGGCCTGGTGCACACCACCAAGGGCGTCCCGCTGAAGGGCCTGCACCCGCGCCAGACCTACGCGCCGCTCTCCATCCTGGGCCCCGACGGTACGGCGGCCTCGCCCGGAGACAGCATCGAGTTCTACGTCGAGGCGGCCGCGAACCCCGAAGTACTGGGCTGGAACGCCTTCGCCCCGGTCTCCGCCGACCTCGGTGACAAGCCGAAGCCGGGCGCCAAGCCGATCTACGAGCTGACCCGCGCGGACCTCGCCGTCTTCAACGCCGAGGTCTGGGACTTGATCCTCGACCTCGAGGCGCTCGACGGACTGCAGCGCGAGCTGACACCGCAGGAGCCCCGCAGTCGCGAGATCCTGCGTGCCCTGAGCCGCGCGCTCGACGTACTGGATTATGAGGACGTCGCCGGTACGGCGGCTGACGCGCGCGCCCAGTTGACCGACGTACTGAGTCGTCCGGCGCACGCGAGTGCGCATCAGCTGTCCGCGGTCGGGCACGCGCACATCGACTCGGCGTGGCTGTGGCCGCTGCGCGAGACCCGGCGCAAGGTGGCCCGCACGGTCTCCAACGTCGCGACGCTGGCCGAGGAGTACCCCGAGCTCGTCTTCGCGTTCTCGCAGGCCCAGCAGCACGCGTGGGTGAAGGAGAACTACCCCGAGGTCTGGGAGCGGCTGAAGAAGGCCGTTGCCGAGGGCACCATTGTTCCCGTCGGTGGCATGTGGGTCGAGTCCGACACCAACCTGCCCGGCGGCGAGGCGCTGGCCCGGCAGTTCGTGCACGGCAAGCGCTTCTTCCTGGACGAGTACGGCATCGACACCCAGGAGGTCTGGCTGCCGGACTCGTTCGGCTACACCGCGGCGCTGCCGCAGCTGGTGAAACTGTCCGGATCGAAGTGGTTCCTGACCCAGAAGATCTCGTGGAACCAGAAGAACAAGTTCCCGCACCACACCTTCTGGTGGGAGGGCCTCGACGGGACGCAGGTCTTCACGCACTTCCCGCCGATCGACACCTACAACTCCAACCTGTCCGGCCACGAGCTGGCCAAGGCGCAGCGCAACTTCGCCGAGAACGGTTCGGCGACGCGCTCGCTGGCACCGTTCGGGTACGGCGACGGCGGTGGCGGGCCCACCCGTGAGTTCATCGCGACCGCCCGCCGGGTGGCCAACCTGGAGTCCTCGCCGCGGGTGACCATCGAGTCCCCGACCGAGTTCTTCACCGCCGCCGAGGAGGAGTACGCCGACCAGGCACCGGTGTGGTCCGGCGAGCTCTACCTCGAGATCCACCGCGCGACGTACACCTCGCAGGCCAAGACCAAGCAGGGCAACCGGCGCAGCGAGCACCTGCTCCGCGAGGCCGAGCTCTGGTCGGCAGCCGCCGTGGTCGCGGGCAAGCTGGACACCTACCCGTACGACGAGCTGGACCGGATCTGGAAGGCCGTGCTGCTGAACCAGTTCCACGACATCCTGCCGGGCAGCTCGATCGCCTGGGTGCACCGCGAGGCCGAGGCGACGTACGCGAAACTGGCCGACGAACTCGAAGCGATCATCGGCAAGGCCCAGCAGGCACTGGCCGGCACCGGTGACGCGCAGATCGTCTTCAACGGCGCACCGCACACCCGCAACGGCGTGGCCGGACTCGGCGCCGGCATCGCGGCCGGCGAAGGTCAGTCGGTGACGATCGAGAACGGCGTACTGGACAACGGCGTCATCCGCGTCACCATCGACGAGCGCGGCCTGATCACCTCCCTGTACGACGTCGAGGCCGCCCGCGAGGTGATCGCACCAGGTGCCGTGGGCAACCTTCTCCAGCTGCACGTGGACACCCCGAACCAGTGGGACGCCTGGGACGTCGACTCGTTCTACAAGAACAACGTCCGGGACATCACTGAGGTCGACAGCGTTGACTTCAGCTCGGTCGACGGGGTCGCGACCGTGGTCGTCAAACGGTCCTTCAACCGTTCGACCGTCACCCAGACGCTGCGGCTGCGCCCCGGTGCGAAGCGCGTCGACATCGAGACCGCGATGGACTGGCACGAGGCCGAGAAGTTCCTCAAGGCGGCGTACCCGGTCGACGTCCACGCCGACCGCTCCGCCTCCGAGACCCAGTTCGGCCACATCTTCCGGCCGACCCACCAGAACACCTCGTGGGACGCGGCGAAGTTCGAGATCGCGGCCCACCGCTGGGTCCACGTCGCCGAGCCCGGCTACGGCGTCGCCGTCGTCAACGACTCGACGTACGGCCACGACATCAACCGCACCGCCCGCCCGGACGGCGGCACCACAACCACCATCCGTACGTCGCTGATCCGCGCCCCGCGGTTCCCCGACCCGCAGACCGACCAGGGTCTGCACACCGTCAACCACGCCCTGGTGGTTGGCGCCGGCATCGGCGACGCCATCTCCGAGGGCTACCGGATCAACCTGCCCGAGCGCGTCGTCACCGGCGCCGAAGGCACCGACCCCCTGGTCACCATCGACAACCCGAACCTGGTCGTCGAAGCCCTCAAACTCGCGGACGACCAGTCCGGCGACGTCATCGTCCGCCTCTACGAATCCACCGGCGGCCGCTCCCGCGGCACCCTCACCCCCTCCTTCGCCGCCACCTCGGCGACCGAAGTAGACCTCCTGGAACGCCACCTGGCGGACCGATCCCTGGACAACGGAGCAGTCACCCTCGACCTCCGCCCCTTCCAGATCCTCACCCTCCGCCTCAAGCGCTCCTAACCCCCGAGGGCACCAC
>NZ_SMKA01000260.1 GCF_004348455.1 Kribbella albertanoniae | reverse complement strand
ATACGAGACAGCCTCCGCACCACCCTCGACGAGATCATCTGCGACTGGACCCCCGAGCAACGGACCGCAGCCGAACACCGCGCCCGAGCCCACGCCCTACAGTTCGACCGAGCCCAAGTCTTCGACCGCCTCTTCGCCCTGACTACCCCACCCGCCATCCCCGTCGCCTGAGCAGTAGCTTGGATGGATGGACGCCGAACTCGTTGGAGCGCAGCAGACCCTCAGCCCTGTCCTCAGGGCGAAAGCACTCGACAACCGGCTACCCGATCCGATCCTCGGCGACAAGTACGCCGAGCAAGCCATGCGCCGCCTCGATCCCGACTACGACACCGGCAGATTCGGCACGAGCCAGATGGGTCTGGTGGCCGTCGTACGGGCCAAGGCCCACGATGACTGGGCCCGAACCTTCCTCGACGACCACCCAGACGCAGTGGTGCTCCACCTGGGCTGCGGGCTGGACGCCCGGGTGTACCGGGTCGACCCTCCGCCCACTGTCGCCTGGTACGACCTGGACTACCCCTCGGTCATCAAACTGCGGCAACAGTTCCTCCCGCCGCGAGAGCACTACACGCTGATCAGTTCGAGCGTCACCGACCTGAGCTGGCTGGACCAGGTCCCCCGCGACCGCCCCGTGCTGATCATCGCCGAGGGACTCGTCCCCTACCTGACCGAGAGCGACCTTCGACGACTGCTGACGCACGCAGTCGAGGCCTTCCCCACCGGCCAAATCCAGCTCGACACCGTCGCAGTCTGGGCGTGGCGCACCTCGAAATGGCATCCCACGCTCCGCAAGTACGGCACCCAGTTCCACTGCGGCTTCGACAACCCAGCAACCATCGCCGACTGGCACCCGCGCCTCACCTACGTCGACGAAGCCCCCATGAACGACTCACCCCTACTAATGACCAAGGCACCCGCCAACGTACGCCGCATGTACCGCGCCCTGAACCTCCTACCAGGCATGAAACGCTCCACCCGAATCATCCGCTTCCGCTTCTAGTCAGCAACGTCGACCGGTCGTTCGTCGGGCGGTAGCCGATACCAGTCGTGGAGTTCTTTGAAGCACGCCTCGTAGAGCTCGTCGCTCGGATGCTCGCCCCTGATCTCGATGCCGATTTCACCCGTCGACAGATCGATGACTGCGTCGATGCTTGCTCAGTCGTTGCACCAGGCAACCTGATGATGGCCTGGCTGACCAGCTCTGCGCAGGCGACTCGAGGCGGGTCGTACCGGCGCCGAACTGCCACGTAGGGCTGTGCGGGGAGCGTCGACGGATGCTCCCCGCACACACGCGGTTGTGTCAGGCGGTGAGGTGCTGGTTGAAGTAGCTCGTCAGCTTGCCGAAGGGGATCAGATTGACACGGTCGTAGAGGTCGACGTGGCCGGCACCGGGCACCCAGAACAGTTCCTTCGGTTCGGCGGCGCGCTCGTAGGCGTCCTGGCTGAATTCTTTGGAGTGGGCCTGATCGCCGGAGATGAACAGCAACGGCCGTGGGGAGATCGTCTCGATGTCGTCGAACGGGTAGAAGTTCATGAACTTGACCTCGCCGGTCAGGGGGCGGCGCACCGTGAGCCGCGGCGACGCACCCGGAGGCGTGAATTCGCCTCTCGGCGTGCGGTAGAAGTCGTAGAACTCACGGTCGATGTCACCAGACTCCTCAGTGATCTCAAGGGGCGCTCCCGCGGAATAGACGGTCTCGCCGCCGGTGAACTCGACGTAGCGCTGCTGGGCGGCTGACTCGAGGATCTCCTTGCGCTGCTCGACCGATTGCGAGTGCTCGAGGCCGTTGCGGTTGACGGCTCCCATGTCGTACATGCTCACGGTGGCGATCGCCTTGATCCGCGGGTCCAGCTTGGCCGCGCTGACAACGAAGCCGCCGCTGCCGCAGATGCCGATCGCGCCGATGCGGTTCCGGTCGACGAAACCCCTGGTGCCCAGGAAGTCGACTGCGGCGCTGTAGTCCTCGGAGAAAACGTCGGGCAAGATGGCCTGCCGTGGCCGGCCTTCGCTTCCGCCCCAGAACGACAGGTCCAGCGACAGCGTCACGAACCCTTGCTCCGCCATCTTGGTGGCGTACAGGTTGGCGCTTTGTTCCTTCACCGCGCCCATCGGGTGACCGACGACGATCCCCGGGTGCGTCGTACGACGGTCGAGTCCCTTGGGGGTGAAGAGGTTTCCGGCCACAGTCATCTGGTACTGGTTCTTGAACCTGACCTTGCGCACGGTGACTTTGTCACTGGTGTAGAAGTTGTCGGCTCCGTCCGCCGCATCGCCGCTTGCGGCTCCCGCCCGCTGGACGTTCGGCGCCGGGGCGGCCTGAGCGCTCGAGACGCCGGCAAGGGACAGCGCACCGGCCGCCGCTGCGCCTACTCCCGCTGCTTTCAGCAGGCTGCGCCGGTGCAGCCGCGCATTGGTCAAGTTGTCGCGTTGTTCAACCTCATGGTTCTCGTTCATCTGTGTCTCCTTGTTTGGCTGTGCAGGTAGGGGGTTGCTCTGTACCGGGGCAGGTCTGTACGACCACGGGCGGAGCGACCGTGGGCGGGGCGATGCACGATGGGTAGTTCGACGGGCTGTTCGCTGCCCGCGGCGTGTTGTTCAGCGTTGCTGATTGTGGGTGGCTGCCCAGGCGGAGAGTAGGGCGAACTTGTCGGCGGTCTCCGAGCCTTCTTCGGCGGTGTAGGTGATGATCGACAGCCCGGGCTCGCCAGGTATCGCGAAGACGTCGTACGTGACCGTCACTTCGCCGACCTCTGGGTGGCGGTAGGCCTTGGTTCCGGTGCGGTGCTCGTGGACGTCCTGGTCGGCCCAGTCCTTGCGGAACTGTGGACTGCGCATGGACAGCTCACCGACCAGGGTGGTGAGTTCGCCGTTGAGCGGGTCGCGACCGGCCTCGTAGCGCAGCATCGCGGCGGTCAGGCTGCAGGCCAGTGGCCAGTCCACGTAGTAGTCGCGGGCGCGAGAATCCAGGAAAATGAACCGTGCCAGGTTCGGCCGCTCGGCCTCGAAGTGCTGCGGAAGCAGCGCGCGTCCCATCAGGTTGCCGGCGATCAGATCTTGCTGGCAGTTGCAGACAACGGCCGGGACAGCGAGATTGTCCAGGACGCGCTGCACCGAGGTACGCACATCTGGGTTGCTTCGCCCTCGGAGATCTTCCTGTACGGCTGAGCTGGGCGTGATGCCGCGGGCCAGGTCGAACAAGTGGGCGCGCTCGACGTCGTTGAGGAGCAGCGCTCGCGCGATGGCATTGAGGACGCTGTCGGAAGCGCCGCGGATGTTGCCGCGCTCGAGACGGGTGTAGTAGTCGAGGCTGACCCCGGCGAGCTCGGCGACTTCCGCGCGCCGCAGGCCGGCGACCCGGCGTTCGCCGCCGAAGTCGTCGATGCCGGCCTGCGCGGGTGTCACGTTCGCGCGGCGGGAAACGAGGAAATCCCGGATGTCGTCCTTGCTGGTCACGTTCTCCACCGTAGATCGGTAGCTGATGAGGGTGGGAGGTTGCGGCAGGACCTCCCACGCCGCCCGGTCGATGTTCGACGGATGCCGGTCCGTCAGAGCGTCAGGAGAACCTTTGTGGCGCGGCGCTCATCCATCGCGCGGTAACCCGCTGCGGCCTGCTCGAGCGGCAGGGTGAGGTCGAAGACCTTGCCCGGGTCGATCTTGCGGTCCCAGATGAGCTGAATGAGATCGGGCAGGTAGCGGCGCACGGGAGCGGGGCCGCCGAGGGTATGGATACCGGCGAAGAACAGCTCGATACCGGGGATCTTGACGTCGTAGTTCACGCCGACGTAGCCGAGGTGGCCGCCGCCGCGGGTCGTACCCACGGCCTGCATGAACGACTCCTGGGTGCCGACCGCCTCCACGACGGAGTGGGCGCCGAGGCCGCCGGTGAGTTCCTTGACCTTGGCGACGCCGTCCTCGCCGCGCTCCTCGACGATGTCCGTGGCCCCGTAGTAGCGGGCGAGCTTTTGCCGCTCGGCATGCCGTGACATGGCGATGACGCGCTCGGCGCCGAGCTGCTTGGCGGCCAGGATCGCCATCAGACCGACAGCACCGTCCCCGACCACCGCTACCGTCTTGCCGGGACCGGCCTGAGCCGCGTCAGCGGCGAACCAGCCGGTTCCCAGCACGTCGGATGCCGCGAGCAGTGACGGGACCAGGTCGGCGGGGGGTTCGCCCGGGGTTGTGACGAGGGTTCCGTCGGCGTGGGGAATCCGTGCCCGCTCGGCTTGCGTGCCGATCTGCGCGACGAACTCGGCGTGCACGCACTTGGACTGGAAACCGGCCTGGCAGATCTCGCAGGTGTTGTCCGAGATCACGAACGAGCCGACGACGAAGTCGCCGATCTTGACGTTCTTTACGTCGTCACCGGTCTCCTCGACGATGCCGATGTACTCGTGTCCCATCGGGTTGTGGTCGACCGGCTCGACGCCACGGTACGGCCACAGG
This sequence comes from Kribbella albertanoniae, assembly GCF_004348455.1. Lineage (GTDB taxonomy): Bacteria > Actinomycetota > Actinomycetes > Propionibacteriales > Kribbellaceae > Kribbella > Kribbella albertanoniae. The sequence goes on along the minus strand of NZ_SMKA01000260.1, from coordinate 9,194 downwards.
TCGGACCCGCAGATGCAGGTCGCGGTGATCCGGATGATCGCGTCGGTGGGCTCGAAGATCTTCGGGTCCTCGCGGTCCTCGACCCGGACATCGCCAGGGGCGTACATGACGACTCCACGCATCGGCGGTTCTCCTTACTTGTTGCGGCTTGTTGCGCCGCGCCGGACGAGCGGCACGGCTTCGGTGCTTTCCATCGGAACTCATCCAACGCTGGTCCGCCTTGTTTGCGGGAGGCCCGGCCAGAACCCCTCAGACATCGAGCAGGGCGGCCAGCCGCTGAGCTTGTTCCGGGATTGCCCCCTCAGGCGGAGAACGTGACGCCGGTGAGCTGCTCCGACACGGACCACAAGCGACGCTGCGTCGCCAGGTCGTAGGAGGCAGGGCTGGACGTGACCACACGGGGGAATCCGCGGGTCTCACGCATGCGGTCGGGGCCGTAGTACTGGCCGCCGAGCACGCTTGGATCGGTCGCGGCGCGCAGGGTGGGTAGCGCGCCTTGCGCGGCGCTCTGGGCGAGCAGCGGCATGACGACGGTCGCGGCGGCCCGCGCGATGGCGGGCATGTTGCGCGACAGCTCGGTGGAGGCGCTGCCCGGGTGCGCGGCGACGGCGACCGTGCTGCCGTGCGCGGCGAGGCGGCGCTGCAGCTCGTAGGTGAACATCAGGTTGGCCAGCTTGGCCTGGCCGTAGGCGGCGACCCGGTCGTAGCTGCGGTCCCACTGCAGGTCGTCGAAGTGGATGTCCGCCCGGATGCGGTGACCGAAGCTGCTGACAGTCACGACGCGGGAGCCGGGCACGGGGAGCAGGTGGTCGAGCAGCAGCCCGGTCAGCGCGAAATGGCCGAGGTGGTTCACGCCGAACTGCAGGTCGAAGCCATCGGCGGTCTTCTGCTGGGGCGTGTACATCACGCCGGCGTTGTTGATCAGCAGGTCGATCCGCGGGTGCACGGACCCGAGGTCGGTGGCCGCTGCGCGCACGGATGCCAGGGAGCCCAGGTTCAGATGCTGGACCGTGACGTCGGCATCGGGCACCTGGTCGGCGATCCTCGCCGCGGCCTGCTTGCCCTTGTCGATGTCGCGGACGGCGAGCACCACGGCCGCGCCGCGGCCCGCGAGGGCGCGGGCGGTCTCGAACCCGAGTCCGCTGTTGGCTCCGGTGATCACCGCGACACGTCCGTCCTGGCGGGGGATGTCGTCCATGGTCCATGGGGTGGTCATGGGGTACCTCCGATCTTTCGTGGTTGACTTGGCAGTAATGCCACTGTAGGCCATATGTGGCACTGAGTGCCAACTATGCTCCTCGGCAGTTAAGGTGGGCACATGAAGCAGTCCACTCCGATCCCCGTACGTGAACGAGCTCGGCGTGCCATGCGCGCCGAGCTGGCGATGCTGGCCCAGGACCTGTTTGCGGCCAAGGGCTACGAGCAGACGACGATCGACGACCTGGTCGCGGCTGCCGGTATCTCCAGGCGTACCTTCTTCCGCTACTTCACCTCCAAGGAGGACCTCGTACTGGGCAAGTACGATGCGTGGTCGCAGATGCTGGTGGAGGGGCTCGCTGCACGGCCCGCCGACGAGCCGGTCTGGGAGTCGCTGCGGCGGGCGTTCGACGTCGTCGTCGAGTACTTCGAAGATGTGACGCTCGCGGAGCGGTCTCTCGCGATGGAGCAGGTCATCCACGACAACCCCGCCCTGAGCGCCGGCGAGCTCGAGCGGATCTCACGTGTCCAGGGTGAGCTCGCCGAGCTGGTAGGGGCACGGACCGGCCGTCAAGCGGCCACCGACCCACGCCCGACGGTCATCGCCGGCGCCGCCCTGGCCTGTGTGGTCGCCGCGAAGGACGTATGGATCACCACCGACCGCGGCAGGCCATTCGGGACGCTGCTCGACGAGGCCATGGGTGCGCTGAAGCCGGTCTGAGCGCGGCGTACCGGACGCACACAACACCGCAGCTAGCGGACAGTGGACGCCTATGGTTCTGTCGCATGACTTCGCCGCCGCGCTCGTACGGTTTCACCGGCAGGCGACCGGCCGCGGTCGAGATCGCGTTCTGGATCGCGGTCGTGACGAAGCCCCCATGAACGACTCACCCGTATTCGTGGCCAAGGCACCCGCGAGCGTGCGTCGTCGCATGTACCGCGCCCTGAACCTCCTACCAGGCATGAAACGCTCCACCCGAATCGTCCGATCCCGCTTTTAGTTTGGACAGTGAGCGCAAGGTACCTGATGAGCCAATGGCCTGGACTAATACGCATTAGCGCCTTGACGTGACTCGGCGCGACCGGTCACAGTCGAGGCGTCCAACTCTGACCGCCCCCGGTTTTGGAGCTCGAGATGCGTGCACAAACACTGCGCGGCGCCCTGGCGGCGCTCCTGTCCCTCTCCGTCCTCATCGCCCCGCTCCCCTCGGCCGACGCCCTCGCCGGTACGACGGCCCGGTACGAGGCGGAGGTGGCGGCGTACTCGACCGGTAGTTCGGTGGAGAGCAACCACACCGGCTTCTCTGGCTCGGGTTTCGTCAACACGGGCAACGCAGTTGGCAGCTACGTGCAGTGGACCGTCAACCGCTCGGAGGCCGGCCCTGCCACCCTCGCCTTCGGCCACGCGAACGGCACCGACGCCATCCGCGCCGTCGACGTCACCGTCAACGGAACTGTGGTCGCCAAGAGCGTCCCGTACCCGTCGACCGGCGGGTGGACGGTCTGGAAGACGCGCGTCACCACCGCGAATCTCAACGCCGGTTCGAACACCGTCCGCGTCACGGCAACCACTGCCGATGGCACCGCGAACCTGGACTACCTCGACGTGACACCAACGACCACGGACTGGTCGAAAGCGATGGTCGACTCCACGATGGCGCGCTACACACCGACCACGATCGGCGGCTGGTCCTACCCGGTCGGCCTCTACCTCTACGGCCAGTACCTGGTCTATCAGCGCACGCACGACCCCAAGTACCTCACCTACATCAAGTCCTGGGTCGACAGGTTCGTGGACCCGTCCGGCACCATCAACAACAGCTTCAACGATCTCGACAGCATGCTCTCCGGCCGGCTGCTCGTCCTGCTCCACCACGAGACCGGCGACACCCGCTACAAGGTTGCCGCAGGCAAGATTCGCACTCGACTCAACACCTACCCCCGCACCACGGACGGCGGCTTCTGGCACGCCGCCACCTACCGCCAGCACCAACTGTGGGGCGACGGCGTCTTCATGGTCGACCCCTTCCTCGCAGAATACGGCCGCGAGTTCGGCGACTCGACGTACACGAGCAAGGAAACCGTCGACCAACTGCTCACCTACGCGAAACACCTGCAACAGCCCAACGGACTCCTACGCCACGCGTACGACGAGGCTCGCGCTCAGGCATGGGCCGATCCGACCACGGGGCTCGCGCCGGAGGTCTGGTGCCGCGCCGAGGGCTGGTACGGAATGGCGGTCATCGACGTGCTCGAGGCAGTACCCACCAACCAACCCCGCCGGGCCGAGCTGATCGCCGTACTGCGCAAACTCGTCGCGGCGTACGCGCAGTACCAGGACCCGAGGACCGGCCGCTGGTTCCAGGTCGTCGACAAGGGCAACCGTGCCGACAACTGGACCGAGACATCCTGCTCGTCGATGTACACCTTCACCATCTCCCGAGCAGTCCAACGCGGGTACGTCGACCCGTCGTACAAGGCAACCGCCGACCGCGGCTACCGGGGAGTCCTGGCCACGATCTCGCTCGGCAACGACGGACGCACCTACCTGAACGACATCAGCGTCGGAACGAACGTCGGCAACTACCAGTACTACATCGACCGCGCCCGAGCGACCAACGACTTCCACGGCCTCGGCGCCTTCCTCATCATGAACGAACAACTCCGAGGCTGACGCCAGAGCGGCCGTCAGACTTCCGCGCGCATAACCCACCGCCACTTGGCGATCTGACGGTCACGCACAAATCCGAACTGCTCGTAGAGCTCCTCCGGACCGGTGTGCAGGTAGGCGCCGCGCTGCGGTTTGCGGTCGACGGTCTGCTCCGGATAGGCCTCGACCACCCCGCCGCCGGCAGCTTGGATCGCGTCCAGCGCGCCCCTGACAGCCGCACGGGCGACGCCCCGGCCGCGGTGGCGGCTTCCGGTGAAGATGCACCCGATCCGCCAGGCGGGAAGCTCTGAGGCGCCAGCGGCGTACTTGGCCGGGTTCTTGATGTTGGGCAGCTCCGCCGGGGTTCCGTACTGACACCAGCCCACGCAATCGCCGTCCGAGTCGTAGACGAGGATCTGGTGCGCAGTGCCATTGTCCACGTGGGCGCGCTTCGCAGCGCGGTTGCGTTCAGCGCTGTGCGGCGCCTCACCGAACCCTTCGACATGAAACCCGATGCACCAGCAACCACCCCAGACCCCGTTGTTGGCTTCCACCAACGCGCAGAAGTCGTCCCAGGTCTCCGGCGACAACGGCCGAGTCGAATAGGTCACCAGCGCCTCCTTCTTCAGGCTCGCCCTGCAAGCGTTCACGAACAACTACCAGGCCGGCCACACATGACAATGCTCCTGGCAGGAAACTGCCACCCCAAGCCGCTCGATCACAGCTGAGGTATTGACCTCTTCCCCGGGGAAGTCCTACTGTCAGCGAACCGGTTCGCGAACCGGTTCGCTGAGGCAGGATCCGGACGAGGAGGCTGCGATGAACATCGGTGAGATCGCCCGTCGGGCTGGTGTCTCGCGCAGTACCGTCTCGTACGTCCTGTCGGGGAAGCGACAGGTCAGCCCCGACTTGCATCGCCGGGTGACCGAGGTGATCGAAGCGGCCGGATACCGGCCGAGTGCCACCGCGCGTGCGCTGGCCGAGGGCACTACCCGCACGATCGGCCTGGCGATCCCTCCGGTCGCCGGGCACCTCAGCGTCGACCAACTGCACTTCGTCGGCGCAGTCAGCGAAGCCGCGGCCGACGCCGGGTACGACGTACTGCTCTCCCCCAGCGGTGCGGAGCGGCGAGCCGCGTTCGATCGGATCGTCGAGCAGCGGCGGGTCGACGGGATGATCCTGATGGAGACCGTGCTGCACGACTCTCGCGTCGCCAAACTGGCCGCAGAGGACTTCCCGTTCGTCACTATCGGCCGGACCGGCGACAGCGACACCCACGGCTGGGTCGATCTCGACTACGCCGGACTGGTTGCCCAAGGCATCGAGCAGTTGGCTGCCGCCGGGCATCGCCGGGTCGCGCTGATCAATCGGCAACAAGACCTGCTCGACCATGAGTACGGGCCTGCCTACCGCGCCGCCGACGCGTTCGGCAAAGCCGTCGTCGAGCTGAATCTCGACGGCCACGCCGAATGCTGCGACGACGACAACGCAGCCGCGGCGGCCTGCCTGGACCGCATCTTCGCGGCCATGCCGGACGTCACCGCGCTGCTCACCATCAACGAACGGTCGCTGACCGGAGTGGTGACGAGCCTGCTCGGGCGCGACCTGCGGATCCCCACTGATATCAGCGTGCTGGCGATCGCTTCCGAACGCAACGCGACCTCGGTGACCCCGATGGTCAGCGCCGCGGACGTGCCGACGGCGGCGATGGGCGCCGAGGCGGTCGCCGCCGTACTGCGCCGGATCTCCAACCCCGAGGGCTCACTACCTAACCACCTCTTCAGCCCACCCTTCGTAGACCGCGGCAGCGTCGCCGCACCGCGCCGCTGACTCACATCTGAAGCACGTATCACGCTTCCCCTCGACTTCGTCGTGCCCACACCACCGCCCCTTTGAAGAATGGTGAAGCCCGTGAATCCCTTACCACGCGTCCTCCGTGCACTACTGGCCGGAGGACTAGTAGCTACAGCGCTCACTGTCCCAGCAGCAGGACCGGCTTCCGCAGCTGACCAGTCCGTCACGGTCGACCTGGCGACGACCACCGGAACAGTCACCCGCGCGGGCGCCGGCTTCCTCTACGGCCTCAACCAGGACGGCACCCAGCCACCCGACAACCTGCTGAGCCCCCTGCAGGTCACCTCGGCTAGAGGCGGTGGCGCCCGCCTACCAGGCCACGGCTGGATCGGCGACGGCTACCGCGCTGGTACCGGGTACCGGACGCGCATCAACTCAGCGCTGGCCCAAGTCCGTCGCCTGACCACTGGGCAATACAACGCGAGCTACGACCTGCTGGTCAGCGACCTGTGGGGCGCCGATACCGAGCAGCCCGCCAACACCGTCTACCCCTGTACCAATGGCGACTGCACCAACTGGGTGTCGTTCATCGGCCAGGTCGTCGCAGATGTGCAGGCCAGCGGGCTTCGGGTGCGCTACGACATCTACAACGAACCCGACGGCACCGGCTTCTTCCCACCCGGTGTGAACACACCGCAGTACTTCCAGATGTGGGATTCGGCTGTCCGGGAGCTCCGCCGGCTCGTACCGTCCGCACAAATCACCGGCCCTGGGGTCTCCGGCTGGAACCCGAACTACTTAAGCACCTTCCTGGACCACACCAAAGCCGCTGGGACCTTGCCGACCACGCTGGATTGGCACTTCAGCGGCACGCCGTACCAGGACGTACAGACTGCCCGCTCGTTGTTGTCCCAACGCGGCATCACCGGGATTGACCTCTCGATGAACGAGTACCTGTTCCCCGGCGATCAGCACGCCGGCTATCAGGCCTGGTACCTGACCCAGCTGGCCAAATCCGGAATCTCCCGAGCCAGCCATGCCATCTGGACCGACTGCTGTGTCGGCGGGACACTCGACTCCACGCTGGTCCGCGACGGCAGCGGCGCGCTCCGGCCAACCGGCCAGTGGTGGGTCTACAAGTCGTACGCCGATGTCAGCGGCCAACTCGTTGCCGTCAACAACAATGGCGGCAGCACCGACGCCGTCGCTGCGAAAGACCAGACCGCGCGGCGGGTCGCCGTACTCCTAGGTGACAAGACCGGCAACACCGGAACAACCAGGGTGACAATCAACGGCCTGACCAGCTCACCGTGGCTTGCCGGAGCAGGTGGTATCCAGGTGACGCTGCAGCGGATCCCGGACCAAGGGCCCCTCGATCAACCCGCAGTAGTCAGCACCCAAGTCGTTGCCGCCGGCACCTCTTCTCTCCAGGTCCCGATCCCCTGGACCGGGGCCCAAGACGCCTACTTCATCACGCTAACGCCCGCTTCCACCGGCGCGGTCACCACGCTCGACGCAACCGCAACAACCCCAGGCGCAAACTACTTCGAGTACGGCGCCAACTGGGGCCGGACGGATGGCGTAGCCGACATGTACGCCGGCACGGCGAACTGGAGCTACACCCCGGGCTCGACGGCGCGTATCCGTTTCACCGGCACCCAACTCATCCTGCACGCAGTCCGCGACCAAGACCAAGGCCGCTTCACCATCCAACTCGACAATGCCCCCGCCGTCACCATCGACGACTACGCACCGGCCAGAAACGCCTCAGGAGTCGTCTGGACCAGTCCCCCAGTCGCCGCGGGCCAACACACCGCGACCATCGTCGTCGCCCAGGACAAGAATCCAGCCAGCACCGGCCACAACATCGCCCTGGACTACATAGAGGTGAAGCCCTAACCGACACCGGTGACCTCGGCGCAGTACGACCACAGCTCGCGAGCGACCGCCAAACGACGTCTCCGGCTCGACATCACCGGCCGGGGCGGACACCTATAGTTCTGTCGCATGACTTCGCCGCCACGCTCGTACGATCTCACCGGCAGGCGACCGGCCGCGGTCGAGATCGCGTTCTGGATCGCGGCCGTGGTGCCGCCGCTGGCGACCGTGCTCAACGTGGCCGCCTTCGTGGTCGTGAAGAGGGCTGTGGACAACGTGTTCGGTACGACGGGCGGGGACGCTCAGGCGTCGATGGTCGAACTCCGCGACAAGGTGAACGGGCCCCTGCTCGGCTTCTTCATCTTCTACACGGTCGCCCACCTACTCCTGAGCGCCCTCTGGATCCTCCTCGGACTCAAGCTGCGCGGCGGCCGACACTCGGCGCGGATCACGCTGACTGTGTTCGCCTCCGTGTGGGCCCTGTCCAGCCTCGTAGCGCTGATCCAGGGCGACACCCAGGACTTCATGACCGGGAACGTACCCCCATTCTTCGAGTTCCCAAGCTCGTACCTCGTACTGGACTACACGCGAAGCGCCCTGGCTCTGCTCGCGATGGCCACATTCATCCCACTGGTCTTCCTGAGTCCGTCCAACCGGTATTTCGAACACGCCAATGTTGCCCCTGGCAAGCAAGCAGCTAGGGGCTCCCTGCAGGGCAAAGGGGAATAGTCCCTGTCGGAGGATCCTCACGCACTTCAAAGTGCCTTTTGTAAGCCTTCTCTTACTCACTCATGATGGTGTTACGCACTACTAGTGAGGTGAGCAAGATGGTTGCGCAGCATGAACGTGGAGGCGAGCGATGAGGCCTGGCGGCTCAGCCTGCCGGCGCGCTGACCGGAGCCTTGCCTCGGCCGACTCCTGTGAGTTCGCTGGCCGCCCGGTTGCCAGCGATCTCACTGTGGTGTGCGGCGGCCCAGCCGGCCATCGCCATCACCGCATCCAACAGGGACCGGCCCAGGTCCGTCAGCTCGTACTCCACTCGCGGCGGGACCTCGGCGTACGGGGTCCTCGTGACGAGTCCATCTCGCTCAAGGTTCTTGAGCGTCTGGGTCAACATCCGCTGCGAGATCCCAGGAATGATCGAGTGTAGTTCGGAGTAGCGCAGCGGCCCTCCGCCGAGCGTGCTGATGATCAACACGCTCCACTTGTCGCCGATCCGGTCGAGCACCTCGCGGATGAACGCGCTGTCTTCGGGCCATGCCTGGCACGGCCCGCCGATCCTCGTCGCTGTCACCATCTCGTCCGCCTCTCGTTCACATTCACGACGATACAGACCACTCAGCCTGTTACCACACCAGCAGTAAGTAACGCTCCCATCAGCTCGCGCCACCGCGCGATCACCGAAAGGAAACGCACCCATGCCCACCATCGCCATCGTCGGAGCCGGATCCGGCCTCGGCCTTTCCATCGCCAAGGCCTTCGGGGACAACGGATTCTCCGTCGCGCTCGTCGCACGCACCCAGGAGAAGCTCGACGCCCTCGCCGCTGACCTGAAAGAGGCCGGGATCGAGGCCGCCGGCTTCGCTGCCGACGTCATGGAACCGGCCACCGTCGCCGCCGCCTTCGACCGGATCAAAGAGCGCTTCGGAGCCGTAGACGTCCTCGAGTACTCCCC
>NZ_SMKA01000025.1 GCF_004348455.1 Kribbella albertanoniae | reverse complement strand
TGGTGGTATCGCCAGGCGTGGGCTGGGTGCGACGGGGTGCTGGAGGGGGACTAGTACCCGTTCTTCGGTACGCCGTTGGCGCAGAAGGCCTTGTCGAGGTAGGGGTCTACGACGTCGTCGGAGTCGCTGGCGAAGTTCGGGGTGAGGACCAGGGAGACGCGGCGGCGGAGGTCGGGGGTGCTGAACGACCAGGCCTGGTAGGCCAGCGCGTCACCATCGTTGCCGTAGGCACGTATTCCGCAGGGGGTGTCGATCCAGGCCAGGCCGAGGCCGTAGTGACCGCCCTCGGTCCCCGGTGTCTTCATCTGCTTCAGCAGGTACGGCGGGAGCAGCCGGCCGCCGAGCAGGGCGGTCATGAAGCGGTCGAGATCGTGCGTTGTCGAGATCATCTCGCCGGCCGCACCGAACACCGACGGGTTCATCGTCGTGTAGTCGAGGAGCGTCTTATCCGGATTCGGAACGTACCCGTGCGCGTGCGGTTCCGGGATCCGTGGTGAGGTGCCCGGCAGGCTGGTGTGTTCGAGGTCGAGCGGGCGGATGATGCGTCGTTCGATCTGCCGGTCGTACGACTTACCGGTCACCTGCTCGACGATCTCGCCGAGCAGCAGGTAGTTGGTGTTCGAGTACTTGTATGCCACGCCTGGCTTATCGGTCGGCGGATTCACGAGTGCCCGCTGGATCAGCTCGTCGGCCGTCCAGGTCCGATACCGGTTCGCGTAGAACTCCGGCTCCGGTGGTCGGGGCAGGGTGTGCAGGACGTCGTACAAACCGCTGGTGTGGTTCATCAACTGCCGCACGGTGACACCTTCGATCCCCGGGAACCACTTGGAGACCGGGTCGTCCAGCCGCAGCCGCTTCTCCGCGACCAACTGCAGTGCCACGGTTGCCAGGAACGTCTTCGTGACACTCCCGATCCGGAAGTACCCATCCAGCGGCACCTTCCGCTTCGTACCGACCTCGGCAACACCACTCCGCCCGCGCCAGACCTGGCCGCGGTCGTGAACTTCCACCTGTGCTCCGACACCCGCCGTACGGACGACCTCGTCCAGTCCGTGCTGCAGTTCGTCCGGCGCCGCCTCGGCTCGCAACGGCGCGGCGATCAACGCGATCGCGGCAAGGCCCACCAATCCAATCCGTTTGTTCATTGCTCCACCCTGACCCGGGCCGGTCGGCCGCGAGTACCCGGGAACGCCCCGAGTTCACCCCGGAACTTAATCGGTTGACACCCATCACGAAGGTCGCCCATGGTGGCCTTTCCGACAGACCTCGAAAGGTGAATCGACCCATGCGCCAACTCGTGAGCACGTTGCCCCACTCCTACTGCTCACGAGGACTTTCATGGATCGAACACCCCTTGCTACCGCTGTCCCGCGCCGCTGGCTGAACCTGGGCGTCCTGGCCCACGTCGACGCCGGCAAGACCAGCCTCACCGAGGCGCTGCTGCAACTCGGCGGCGCTGTCGCGGAGCGCGGCCGAGTCGACGACGGTACGACGCAGACGGACAGTCTGGCGATGGAACGCCGACGCGGCATCACGATCCGGGCCGCGGTGGCGACCTTCCATGCCGCGGATGTCGGGGTCAACATCGTCGACACTCCGGGTCACCCTGATTTCATCGCCGAGGTGGACAGATCCCTGTCCGTGCTCGACGGTGCCGTCCTGGTCGTGTCCGCCGTCGAAGGCATCCAGGCGCAGACGATCGTCCTGCATCGCGCGCTCCGACGGCTCGACGTACCGACGATCTTCTTCGTCAACAAGGTCGACCGCATGGGCGCGGACGTCGACCGGACGATCGGCAAGATCCGGCACCACCTCACCGAATCCGTTGTCCCACTGGGCTCCCGGGATCAGCTGTGCGCGGACCTTGCCGGGTACGACGATCTGCTGCTGCAGGAATGGGTCGACGGCGGGCTGCCATCGGCGGAGCGACTCTGGCGGAGTCTGCGGGAGTTGACTTCCGGATGTGTCGTCTCGCCGGTCCTCTCGGGATCCGCCCGCACTCTTGCCGGTGTCGAGGAGTTGACCGACGCGATCCTGCGGCTGTTTCCCACCTCGAACGGCGATGCCGAGGGGCCGACTGCCGGGCAGGTGTTCAAGATCGAGCGGACGAGCAAACGGGCACGCCTCTGCTCGATCCGCCTGCGCGCGGGTTCCCTCGCCGTACGGGATCATGTTGCCCAGGGCACCGTTACCGCTCTGCAGGTCCACCAGCCCGGCGGCGCCGTACCGGCTGCTCGTGCCACCGCCGGCCAGATCATCCAGGTCGAAGGTCTTGACCAGGCCCGCATCGGCGACTGGATCGGCACCCGGCCGGCCGGCGTGCCGACGCCGAACTTCCGGCCGCCTGCGCTGCAGTCCACCATCACCGCCACGGATCCGGCCCGGCAGAACGACCTCTACCGGGCCCTCGCCGAACTCGCCGACATCGACCCGCTGATCACCTTGCGCGTGCAGGACGACGAGCTGCACGTCAGCCTGTATGGCAAGGTCCAGCAGGAGGTCATCGCCGAAACCCTGGCCACCGAATACGGCATCGAGGTAGTCCTCGGGCAGCCCTCCGTGATCTGTATCGAACGCCCCACCGGAATCGGTCACGCCGTACTCCGGTACGGGGAACCCGACCACCACTATCCAGTCACGCTGGGCCTCACCGTCGCCCCCGCCCCACCAGGTAGCGGCGTCGCCTTGGAGATCACCGCTGAGCACGGCTCCCTCCCACTCCACGTCTACGGCCCCACCGAAGTGTTCCGAGAAGCCGTCCTCAAATACCTGGAAGACCCCCTCTCCTCTGGCCCCCACGGCTGGCCCGTCACCGACGTGAAAGTGACCCTCACCGAAAGCGGCTATCCGCCGGCGTCCCCACGGCCGGCCGAAGTCCGAGCCACCACCGCCCTGGTGGTAACCCAAGCCCTCCAGGCCGCCGGTACGACGGTCTGCGAGCCCATCGACCGGATCCGCGTCGAGTTCCCCAGCGACACGATCTCCGAAGTCCTGAAGGTCCTCGGCCGCCACGGCGCAACCACCGTCTCCAGCGAACCCGCCGTCGTCGAGGCCCTGCTCCGCACAGGCTCCGTCGACGCCCTACGCCACGAACTCATCGGCGCCGCCCACGGCCTGGCTGTCGTCGACGCCCACCTCGACCACTACGCCGTGAGGCGATCCGCTTCGGCCAGCAGCAGTTCACCGAAGGGCTGAAGGCCGATACTGCAGGCGTAGACGCCGCTCATGACGCGGTGGATGGTTCCCCATTGCCAGATGGCGGTGGGGTCCACGCCCGCGCGGGAAGCCAGCCGCTCGGTCCGTGCCCGCAGGTCATCGCCAAAGTCCGGGGTGCACCGCACGATGGTCCCGAGATCACACGCCGGCTCGGCCCGCAGCCCGGCCGGATCGATGAGCTTGTAGCTACCGTCACTCGCCTGCAGCGCGTTCATCTCGTGGATATCACCGTGAACCAGTACCGCGGACCGATCGTCATGGGCAAGGCGACGATGCTCCATGCACTCCAGCGCGTCCGCCACCGTGGCCGCCGTACACGGACGCCCCGCCTGCTCCCACAGCCTCGGCAGCCGCTCCGCGTACTGCTCAGCCAACTGCGCGCCCGTCGGAAGGTCGACGTCGGGACCGATCGGCCGCCACAACCGAACCGCCACCTCACACAACAAGTCGTGCCGCTGTGCAGGATCAGCCACGAGGTCCTGCATCGGAGCCCCAAGCCGCTCAAGCAGCAGCGCTTGCCGACCCAAGTCCTCCCCCAACAGCCGAGCGCACCCCTCCCCGTCCGCCAGCCGCAACGCCACAGCCTCCGGCCCAACATCCCGCCCCGGCACACCAACCTTGAGCACCGTCGGCGTCCCGTCAGCTCGCGTCACCTCAACAACCAGCCCCGCATGACCACCCGCCAAGCTGCCCCCGATCACCAACGACCACTCCCGAGCCAGCGCCTCAACCACCCCAGGCAACTCATCCAGCCAGGCCCCATCCCCAGCGGCCATCACCGTCCGCCGCACCTGCTCAGGAATCTCAAACCTCACCCCACCAACCTAAACCGGCCGTGCCGGACCTGCACCACTGTCTAACCCGCCCCCCAGCCGCCTGAGCACTGCACGCTGAGCGTGAACCAGTCAGCCCGCGTGGCGTTAGACAGTGGTGGCGGTCCGCCCCCGCAGCAGATGGCCCTGCGGTACGGGTGCGGTACGGGCAGAGATGCGTCGGTGACAGCGCATACCGTCACGCCACGTTCAGCGGGCCAGTTCACAACGAAGGGCGCTCATGCTGAGGTTCACACGACGATGCGCATACCTGGCTGCGGGGATGGCGCTCCTGTGCACAGGTTGTTCCGGCGACAATCCACCGGACGACCCACCCAGTTCGGCGTCCGCGCCGTCGACGTCAGCGAGTCCGCGTCAGACCTCGGCGGGTCCGTCACCCACCTCCGAGGAGCAGGCCTTGCTCGACAAGGCACGCGCGGAGGGCCAGCTCACGGTCCTGGTCACGCTGAGGCTCCGGCAGACACCAGCCGGGAGAGCTGAGAGCAAGAAGGCCATCGCCGACGCGCAAGACCAGTTGCTGGCTCAGCTCAAGCCGCTCGAAGTCCAGGTGCAGACGCGCTTCGAGCTCTACCCGCTGCTCACCCTCAGGGTGAACGAGGCGACCCTGCGCCATCTCCAGGAGTCACCCCTGGTAGATCGCCTGCACGAGAACGAGCTCCACAAGCCCCAAGCCTGACAACGTCGACGACACATGCGGGGCTGGTCGTCGTACCGGTGCCCGGGACGGGATTCGAACCCGTACGCCTTTCGGCTGCGAGGTTTAAGCTCGCTGCGTCTGCCGTTCCGCCACCCGGGCGCGGGTCGAGGGTACGTTATTTGTAGACCTTGCGGGGGTGTACGGCGTGCGCTCCGGCGACTCGGTCGAGGAAGAGTTTGCCGTTGCAGTGGTCGATCTCGTGCTGGAGGGCGCGGGCTTCGAAGGCGTCGGTGGTGATGGTGACCTGGTCGGTGGTGCCCGGTAGGACACCGGTCACCTCCAGGCGGGTGGCGCGTTTGACGTCGCCGGTGAAGTCGGGGACGGACATGCAGCCTTCGCGGGCCTTCTCCTGGCGGGAGGCTTCGGTGACGACGGCGTTGCAGAGGACGAAGACGCCGTGGCAGGTGCGGGTCTTGGGGTGGCCGGTGACGTCGAGGGCGAACATCTGGGCGCTGATCCCGACCTGGGGGGCGGCCAGGCCGACGCAGCCGGGGGAGACGCGCATGGTGGCGACCAGGTCGGCGGCGAGGGCGACCATGGTGGGGTCGAGTGGGTCGACGGTCGCCCCGAGGGTGGCGAGCACCGGGTGGGGGGCGCGGACCACTTCCAGGACGTCGCCGACGAGGCCGAGCTGGGCGGGGCTCCAGGCGGCGAGGGTCTGGTTGAGGTGGGCGACGCTCACAGGTCGTCGCTCTCCGCCGGGGTCAGGGTGACGCCGACGCCGAGCTCCTCGGCGGTGATCTCGAGGGCGCGCTCCAGGGTTTCCAGGTCGGCGGTGAGCGGCAGCTCGACCTCGGCTGTCAGCACGTACAGGTCGCCGCTCAGCCGGGTGGCCAGGTCGGTGATGGTGCCGCCGACGGCCGCGACCATCCGGGTCACCGCCGCGACGATCCCGGGGCGGTCGGCGCCGTGGACGCTCAGCAGGTACGACGGTCCGATCGCGGCGTGCTCGTGTTCCGGGCCCATGGCGCGGACCGTGATGACCAGTTCGCCCCGCAGCGGCTCGATCGCGGTCTGTACCTCGTCGAGCGAGCCGGAGCACACGATCATCATCGCGAAATGCCCGCGCAGGAGCGTCATCGTGGAGTCCTCGAGGTTGACGCCGGTCCCGGCCAGGGCCTCGGTGACGTCCGCGATGATGCCCGGGCGGTCCGGGCCGATGACGGTGACTGCGAGCTGACTCATGCCCGGGAACCTACCGTCAACCAAAGGAGGAGATCACCTCGACTTCGGTATCCGGACAGCCCGGAACGGCCTGGACAGCGGTGGTACGGCGCTACATTCGTCCCATGAACCGGCCCGCGCACCCCCGTCGCCGCAGCGCGCGGGACTGGGCGGTGGACTCGGTCGTGTTCCTGTTCGCACTGATCTTCGGGCTCATCGTCTTCGAAGACACCGCGAAGGCGGAGAGCCGGGAGTTCCTGGTTCTGCTCGATCTCGTGTCCGGCCTGGCGCTGTGCTTCGCGGTCTGGTTCCGCCGCCGGTGGCCGGTCCACCTGGCCCTGGCCGCCTCGGTCATCTCGATCTGGTCCGAGACCGCCAGCGGCCCGACCCTCGTCCTGATCTTGTCAGTGGCGGTGTACCGACCGCTGCGGACCACCCTGCTCGTGTTCGCCGCGAACGCGGTGTCCCTCGTCCTCTACCTCCAGGTCAAGCGCCCGCCGGACACCGGCGCGCTGGCGATAGCGGCCATCGCGCTCTACATCGCGGTCGCCGGCTGGGGCCTGTACATCCGATCCCGGCGACAGCTCCTCCAGACCCTGCGCGACCGCGCCGATCGGGCCGAGACCGTGGCCCAGTTGCAGGCGGAGCAGGGGCAGCTCCGGGCCCGCGAGGAGATTGCGCGCGAGATGCACGACGTACTCGGGCATCGGTTGTCGTTGCTGAGCGTGCATGCGGGCGCGCTCGCCTACCGCCCGGATGCGTCGACCGCGGAGGTTGCGAGCGCCGCCGAGGTGATCCGGGCCAGCGCCCACCAAGCCCTCCAGGATCTGCGCGAGGTGATCGGCGTACTGCGGGCACCCGTCGGCGAGCTGCCCCAACCCACGTTCGCGGACCTTCCAGCGCTGGTCGAGGCGTCCAGGGCGGCCGGCGTACCGGTCGAGCTCCGGCAGGACGTCGTCGGCGCTCTCCCCGATCACATCGGCCGTACGGCGTACCGGATCGTCCAGGAAGGCCTGACGAACGCGATGAAACACGCGCCGGGCGAGCAGGTGACCATCGACGTGACCGGTGCCCCGGGCAACGGCTTGGCGGTCGAGGTGCGCAACCCGGCGCCCAGCAAGCGACTAGGCGACGGCCGGGGCCTGCTGGGGTTGGCCGAGCGCGCCGCCCTGGTGGAGGGTCGCCTCGAACACGGCCGCACCTCCGACGGCGAGTTCCGCCTCTACGCCTGGCTACCGTGGCCGTCATGATCCGGGTACTCATCGTCGACGACGACCCGCTGCTGCGCGCCGGCCTGAAGCTGATGCTGGGCGGCGCGCCGGACATCCGCGTGGTCGGCGAGGCGGGCGACGGGACCGGCGTCACCGGGCTGATCGAGCGGCTCGCCCCGGACGTCGTACTGATGGACATCCGGATGCCGAATACCGACGGCCTGACCGCGACGGAGACGGTACGGCGACGCCCGGGCGCGCCCGAGATCATCATCCTGACCACGTTCGACGCCGACGAGCACGTACTGCGCGCGTTGCGGGCAGGCGCGGCGGGATTCGTGCTGAAGGACACCCCGCCGGCCGAGATCGTCGAGTCGGTCCGCCGGGTCGCCGGTGGTCAGCCGGTGCTGTCGCCCGCGGTCACCAAGCGGCTGATCACCCGGGTCGCCGCGTCCGGCCACGACCAGCGCAAGACAAAGGCGGTCAACCGGCTGGCCGCGCTGAACGAGCGCGAGCGCGAGATCGCCGTCGCCGTCGGCGAAGGCAAGTCGAACGCGGAGATCAGCGCGACTCTCTATCTGAGTGTGCCGACCGTCAAAACGCATGTGTCGCGGATTCTCACCAAACTCGATCTGAACAACCGGGTGCAGATCGCCTTGCTCGTCCACGATGCAGGCCTGCTGCACGAGTAAGACACCCGCTGGTCACCTGCGGCCTCTATCGTTGGAACGTCCGTCCGCCCAACGGGAGGCTCACCCATGCGCTTGGTCGCAGCTGCACTCACCCTCGCTCTGCTGATCCCGGCCGTACCCGCTCAGGCATCAACAGATCCCGCGTCGTACGTCGACCCGCTGATCGGCTCGCTGCGTGACGGTACGACGTGGCCGGGTGCGGTTCGCCCGTTCGGGATGATCTCGTGGAGTCCGACGAGTACGCGTGGCGATCAGACCAGCACCGGCGCGGCGAACGGGTACCAGTACGACGTCACGCGCGTCCGCGGGTTCAGTCTGACCCACCTGAGCGGCGCGGGCTGTAACCCCGGAGCAGCCGGCGACATCCCGATCCTGCCGTACGTCGGGGCGGTCGACTCGTCGCCGACGGCCGACACGAAGGACGCGAAGTACGCCACGAACTTCAGCCACGCGAACGAGAAGGCAGTCCCGGGCCGCTACACGGTCACGCTGGATTCCGGCGTCAAGACCGACCTCGCCGTGACCACGCGGGCCGGCGTCGGCGAGTTCACCTTCCCTGCCGACCAGGCTGCGAACCTCCTCTTCCGTACGTCGAACTCCCTGAACGGCAGCGAGGACGCGCAGATCACCATCGACCCGAGTGGGCGCAAGGTGACCGGATCCGTGCTGACCGGCGCGTTCTGCGGCCGGCGGGCCAACGGGGGAGCGAACAACCGCAAGACCTACTACCGGCTGTACTTCACCGCATCGTTCGACCAGCCGATCGTTGCCAACGGCACCTGGAAGAACGGCGACCTGGCCGCGGGCAGTACGCACACCACCGGCGGCGAGGGCTACGCGACCGGCGCCGATCGGGCCGGGCGTGGTTCGGGTGGCTACGTGACATTCGCGCCGGGCGCGAAGGTGCGGATGCAGTTGGGGATCTCGTACGTGAGCCTGGCCGGCGCCGAGCAGAACCTCCGGACCGAGGTACGGCGGCATGCCACCGTCGACCGGATCGCGGCGGAAGGGTACGCGGCCTGGCGGCGGGAGTTGCAGGCGATCGACATCAGCGGTGGAACGGATGCGCAGCGCACGACGTTCTACACCGCGCTCTACCACGTGCTGCTGCAGCCGAACATCTTCAATGATGTCGACGGCCGGTATCTGGGGTCGGACCTGAAGATCCACCGGCTCGCGCGGGGACAGAAGGCACAGTACGGAACGTTCTCCGGCTGGGATCAGTACCGTGCGCACATTCAGTTGCTCGCCCTCCTCAAACCCGACGTCGCCGGTGACTTCGCGCAGTCGATGTATCAGTTTGCCCAGCAGAACAAGGGGATCTGGGACCGCTGGCTGCACAACAACGGTCCGACCCACGTGATGACCGGCGACCCGGCAGCGCCGACGCTGGCCACGTTCACCGCGATGGGAGTGCGCAACTTCGACGTACAGGGTGCCTTCGAGTCGCTCGCTCAGCAGGCGCGGGTGCAGAACGCTGAAGCGGAGCTCGATGGTGGTTGCCCAGGGCAATGTACCGGGCAACGACCGGCGCTCAACACCTACCTGGCGCACCAGTACGCACCTCAAGACGCCTGCCACTGCTGGGGTGGCGCCGCTGAGACGTTGGAGAACTCGCTCGCCGACTACTCGCTGGCGCAATGGGGCCAGCGGCTGGGCGCCGACGTACAGGATCTGAAGGCGCGCGGTGGTTGGTGGAAGAACACCTTCGACCCGACCGTCGGTTACCAACGGGCACGCAAAGCCGACGGCACCTGGGAGCCCAACTTCACCCCTTCCACCCAGACGGGATTCGCGCAGGGCTCGAGTGCGACGTACACGTGGATGGTCCCGCAGGACGTTTCAGGTCTGGCCGCGGCGATGAACGGCAAGGCAGTCGAGCGGCTCGACGCGTTCTTCCATGATGAGCAGGGGAACTGGGCGGTCAAGGGCGGCAGCGCGGCCCGCTACGACCCGACGAACGAGCCCGGTCTGCACGCACCCTGGCTCTACAACGGCCTCGGCGTCGCCTGGAAGACGCAAGCGACCACCCGCGAGATCGTCGACACCGTCTACAGCACCGGCCCCGCCGGCCTCCCCGGCAACGACGACCTGGGCACGCTCTCGGCCTGGTACATCTTCGCCGCCATCGGCCTCTTCCCCCAGACCGCCGGCCGCGCCGAACTCCTCGTCGGCAGCCCGCTCTTCCCGAAAGTCGAGCTCCGCCGCAGCAACGGCGTACGAATCACCGTGGAAGCGCCAGCGACCTCAGACACCAACCAGTACGTCGAATCGCTAGCTCTGAACGGCCGCCCGCGCACCGAGTCCTGGCTCCCGGAGTCGTTCACCACCCGCGGCGGCCGCATCGCCGTACAGATGACGGACACCCCGACCACGTGGGGCACGCCACCGACCGACCGCTGACCTTTGCATCCTGATGCAAAGGTCAGGGCATGGCCCTCCCAGCCACCTAGGCTGCGGCCCGGACGAAGGGGAGGGCCCGATGAAGGCACGAATCGCGGCAGCCGTGGCCGCCGGCGCCTGCGCCGTACTGACGATGACTGCAACGACGGCGAGCGCGGCGGACGACGTGACCGCTCCGGTGCAGGTCAGCGCCGATGCCGGTGCGTTCTTCCGGAACGCGGCGGGGGTGACGTTGAAGTACGAGTTCAAGGATCCGGGGACGGAGGAGGAGCCGGGCAGCGGGCTCACCGACTACGACGTGCGCTACCAGGAGAAGAAGCTGGGCGAGCAGGAGTACGGCGAGTGGGTACAGCCGGCGGAATGGCAGAAGACGACCGCCACCACTGTCACCCACACGGCCGAGCGTGGCACCGAGACCTGCTTTCAGGTGCGCGCTCGGGATGTGGCCGGCAACGAGAGCGCGTGGAGTGAATATTCAGCCTGCTCTGTCTGGGACGGGACCCCGCCGGTGTACACCGGCGGCTACACGAGCGGCCGAGTGTCGACCGACGCGTTCTGGCGGGTCTGGTTCCACGACGACTCCGCCACCGATACGACGGTTGACGTCGCCTACCGGGATCTGGTCCCTGGCAAGCCCCGCGGCCCGTGGGTGTACCCGGACAACTGGCACGACCAGCGGAGGAGCGACTTCTTCTGGGACTCCGTGCCTGGCGTGGACCGGTGCGTGTCAGCGCGCGGCCGGGACTGGGCCGGCAACGTATCGAGCTGGACGCCTGAGACCTGCGTCCTCGCGCCGTGGGACGACCGCTCGTTCACCACGACCGGAACGGTCAGCAGGGTGCTCGAGCCCTCGAGTTACCGCGGCACCGCCACCACGCTGAAGTCGAACGGCGCTGCCCTCGTCAAGACCGGTGAGATCGGCAAGCAGATCGCTCTCGTCGCCACGCATGGTCCGGGCCAGGGCACCGTCGACGTCTACCACGCAGGTGTGAAGCTCGGCCGGGTGTCGTTGGCCGCCTCGGCCACGGAGTACAAGAAGGTCACTTACCTTCCGGTCGGCGTCCAGCGCACCGGCGAGGTCAGGATCGTTTCCGTCAGCACTGACCCGGCCGTCATCGACGGGGTCGGCGTCATCAAACTCTGAAACGGCGGCGGCCCGGAGACCCGACGTACAGGTCTCCGGGCCGTTGCCGTTCGTCAGGACTGGGTGGCGCGGCGGAACTCTTCGCGGGGGGCCTGGAGGGTACCGAGTGAGGTGACCTCGCGGCGGAAGAAGAGGGCCAGGGTCCAGTCGAGGATGACGCGGGCCTTGCGGTTGAAGGTGGGCACGCGGCTGACGTGGTAGCTGCGGTGCACGAACCAGGCCGGCCAGCCCTTGATCTTGATGCCGAACAGCTGGGCCACGCCCTTGTGCAGACCGAGGCTGGCGACCGAGCCGACGTACTTGTGCTCGTAGTCCTGCGGCGGTTTGCCGTCGACGGTGCGGAGGATGTTCGCGGCGATCCGGCCGGCTTGGCGAACCGCGTGCTGGGCGTTGGGTGCGCAGTACGCGCCGCTGTCCGACGTCAGGTCCGGTACGGCGGCGTTGTCACCGGCGGACCAGGCATCGGTGACGCCCTCGATCCGCAGGTTGGCGAGGCACTTGACCCGGCCCTTCTCGTCCAGCGGGAAGTCCGTGGCGGCCAGCGCCGGGTTCGCCTTCACACCGGCGGTCCAGACGATCGTGTCGGCGTCGAACTCCTCGCCGTCGCTCAGGACCACGCGACCCTTCTCGCAGGACTCCAGCCGGGTCTCCAGCTTGATGTCCATGTTCCGCTTGCGCAGCTGGTCGACCGTGTACTTGCCGAGGTCCGGGCCCACTTCGGGCAGGATCCGGTTGGTCGCTTCGACCAGGATCCAACGCATGTCCGCGGGCTCGATGTTGTCGTAGTACCGGGTCGCGTAGCGGGCCATGTCCTCGAGCTCCGCGAACGCCTCGACACCGGCGTACCCACCGCCGACGAAGACGAATGTCAGCGCTGACTTGCGCAGCGCGGGGTCGGGCTGGGAGCTCGCCACGTCCAGGCGGTCCAGCACCTTGTTGCGCAGCGCGATCGCCTCTTCGACGTTCTTGAACCCGGTCGCCTCTTCCGCGAGGCCGGGGATCGGCAGCGTGCGGGCGATCGAACCGAGCGCGACCACGACCTGGTCGTAGGCCAGCTCGTACTCCGGGCCCTCCTCGGGCATCACCTTCGCGACCTTGTGCGCATGGTCGATCCCGGTCACCCGGCCGGTCACCACCCGGCACCCCTTGAGCGTCTTACGCAACGGCACCACCACGTGCCGCGGCTCCACCGACCCGGCCGCTGCCTCCGGCAGGAACGGCTGGTAGGTCATCACCGACCGCGGGTCCACCACGGTCACCCGGATCTTGCCTTTCCTGGCCGCGCGACGCAGACCGTACGCGGTGTACATCCCGACGTAACCGCCTCCGACGACGAGGATGTGCGGCACCTGGGCTGTCATGCGGTTCACTCTCCCTGAGTGGTTGCTACGACTTCATGTCTACTTCAGGTTATCCGTTCGTGAAAACTTTCACAAACCCTCCAGGGAGTGATCTCACCCACCGGAATCCCTCGCTGGAGTGACCACCCACAGGCCTATCGTCACCCGGTTCCCGCCTCGCACCGAGCTATCCACCCACCCGTCACAGAACCGCAAGGCGTACAGAAGAACTGTTAGTAGGTGGGCCAGGCCGGCATCGGTGGGATAGATGAGCGTGCGGGCGGGCGGACCAGTTGACGTACTAACAGTCCTTCCGTACGGCGTTGAGGCGGTAGACCGAGATGTGGGAGGGGGAGTCGGCGGTGAAGGCGGTGCCGGACCAGTCGGCGTGGCGGGATTCGAGGGTGAAGCCGGCTAGTTGGGCCATCAGGTCTAGTTCGGCGGGCCAGATGTAGCGGTGTGGGGTGCGGGTGAGACGGGCCTCGGTGCTGTCGTCGGTGAAGCGGAAGTGGTGGGAGGTGACGTGCTGGTGGAGTACGTCGTAGGTGTCCAGGAGGATGTAGCCGGGGTCGGCGATGCCTACGGTGGCAGGGAGGCCGGGTGGTAGGCGGCGGAGTTCGGGGACCCAGAGTTCGATGACGAAGCGGCCGCCGGGGGTGAGGTGGCGGGCGGCGTTGCGGAAGCAGGCGACCTGTTCTTCCTGGGTGAGCAGGTTCGAGATCGTATTGAAGACCAGGTAGACGAGGGTGAACTCGCCGGGCACGCGGACGGCGGACATGTCGCCGATGGTGACCGGGATGGTCGCGTCGTCGGCCTTGGTGCGGAGCTGCTCGACCATCGGTGGGGAGAGCTCGATGCCGCTGACCGGTACGCCGCGGGCAGCCAGCGGTACGGCGACTCGCCCGGTCCCGATCGCGAGTTCCAGGGCTCGGCCGTCGCCGGCGAGTTCGGCCAGCCGCTCGGTCGTCGGGCCGAGGACGTCGTCGGAGAACATGCCGACGCCCGGGGTGTCGTAGGTCGTGGCGAGGTCGTTCGTCCAGATGTCGTGGCGCCAGCGGAGCTTGTCCTCGCGATCATCTTCGGCGTACTGCAGGAAGCCGAGGCGATCGTAGAGACGGCGGGCGTTCGGATTGTCGCGCTCGACCCCGAGATCGAGCGGTACGCCGCGGCCGGCCGCCTCCTGCTGCAGTTGGCGGATGATCGCCGTACCGATGCCGCGACCCTGCACCGACGGATGCAGCTGGATACCGCACAGCTCGACGGAACCTGGGTGCCGAGCGACGCGCAGACGGCCGATCGGGCGGCCGTCGAGCTCGATGACGCTGGTGCCGGCCGGATCCTCGGTCATCTGCTCGCGGGTCAGGTCGACGAATCCCTGGCGCCAGCTCGGTTCGTCGGCCTCCGGTGAGCGGCTGCGGGTCGCTTCGATGGCGACGTCCACCAGGAAGTCGACGTCGTCGAGGGTGGCCGGGCGAAGGGTGTGCATAGCTCAGCACGGTAGGGCGTGGCGACATCAGGCGGCCAGTGGATTTCAGCTGATAGACCTTTGTGAGAAGGGTTGTACGGCGGTGTGGTCGCGGGTGTCAATGGGAACGTGAATCGCAACCAGGTGCTCGTAATCGGGCTGGTGATCCCACCGGCGGTTTGTGGTCTGCTCGCGTTGCTGCGCGACAGCTTCGACAACGCGAACGCCGCGCTCGTGTTGGCCGTGGTGATCGTCGGGGTGGCCGCCTTCGGCTTCCGTTCGGCGGGTGTGCTCGCGGCGGTGTCGAGTGCGGCATGGTTCGACTTCTTCCTGACCGTTCCGTACAACACGTTCACCATCGACAGCCGCGACGACATCGAGACCACGATCCTGCTGGTGGTCATCGGTGTCGCCGTCAGCGAGATCGCGATCTGGGGCCGACGGCAACAAGCCCGCGCCTCCCGGCACCGCGGCTACCTGGACGGCGTGATCACGACCTCCCACGCAGTCGCGACCGGTGGATCCACGCAGGAGCTGATCGATCACGTCCGCGCCGAACTGACCGTCGTACTGGGCATCGACGGCGTGAAGTTCGTAGCCGGCGCCACCCGCACCTCGGCACCCCAACTGAACCCCGACGGCACGGTCACCCGCGGCGGCCACGTCCTCAAGGTCGAACGCGACGGCCTCCCCACGAACGCCGAGATCGAACTCCCCATCCAGCACGCCGGCCGAGTCCGAGGCCGCTTCCTCCTCACCGCCGCCACCCACATCGCCCGCCCCGACCTGCAACAACGCCAGGTAGCCGTAGCCCTGGCCGACCAAGTAGCCACCGCCCTCATCGCCCAACCCCACTGACCGGCCTGCGGGAGCACGACGTCTCGGGTGGCCGCCGGCAAGCGTCGTACCTGCCCATACCGGTACGACGCCCCGCCGTGCCATCATGCGCTCGTGAACGAGCAGGCATACGCCGTGCGGGTGGGGGAGTTGGCGACGGCTGTGGGGTATCCGTTGCCGTCGATCAGGTGGGTGGAGAACGCCGAGCTCTGGGCGGTATTGGGGCCTCAGGGGGTAGCTGCCCCGGTGCTGCAGCTGGATCGCCGGGTGTCGCAGTGGTGTGCGGCCTTGTTCGACCTCGTGGTTGCGGAAGGTCTGCAGAGAGCGGCGTTCGGCATGCACCGGCATCATCGGATCCTGCGGGTCGGCTACTTCTTCCTGGGCGCGGGCTCTGCTGTTGCCGTAGGACGGCTGTCGGGGTTGCCATTGGCTCCCGGCATAGCGGTGGCTCTCGCGGTGACCGTGCTGACAGTTCTGCTGATCTCGGCGACTATGCGCGCTGGCTGTACCGGCGGGTCGACCCCCGGTTGCGCGAGATTCTCGGCGCCGAGGCGATGCGCGAGGGGCTGGAGCACATGCGGCGGCCGATGAACGCCGCGAATGTCCTGCGGTGGCTGCGGGCGGGGGCCGGCGTGCTGCCCGCTGAGCGCTTGCGGTGGCTAAATGCATCGGTGTCCGATTGAAATTCGTGTCGTGGGTTTCGGTTGGGGAACGAGGGGTGGATTCTCAGATGTTGTTAAGGGTGGGAACGTAGTATTTCGACACGGCCCCGGATGTGGGTCACCAGGAGGAATGTCATGCAGAGCAGTAACCCGGTCCTGAACCGGTCGAGTGCGTTCGCGCCTGGCCATGGCCAGGCTTATCCGGGGGCCGCTCCGTACGGTCAGCAGCCCGGTCAGTACGGCGGACCGGGTGTGCCGCCCCAGCAGTACCAGGGTGCACCGGCCGGCAGCCGCCCCATGACGTTGGACGATGTCATCGTCAAGACTTCGATCACGCTGGGTGTGGTGGCCGCGGTCGGTGCCGTCGCGTGGAACATGGTGCCGGACAGGCTGGTGCTGCCGGCCTTCCTCGGTGGCGCGTTGCTGGCCTTCGCGCTCGCGATGGTGCTGTCGTTCTCGCGCAAGATCAACCCCGCGCTGGTGATGGTCTACGCGGCGCTCGAGGGTGTCTTCCTCGGCGTCGGTAGCAAGGTCATCGTCGCGTGGACCGGTGGTGACGCCGGCATCGTGGTGCAGGCGATCCTGGCCACGATGGTGACGGCCGGCCTGACGCTGGCGGCGTACAAGTACTTCGCGATCAAGGTGACACCGCGCTTCCAGAAGATGGTCATCCTGGCGACGATGGGCTTCGCCGGGGTGCTGCTGGTCAACTTCGTGCTCGGCCTGCTCGGGGTCAGCACGGGCATCAGCGGGATGGGCCCGATGGGTCTGCTGTTCGCCGCGCTCGGTGTCGGCCTGGCGGTCTTCAACCTGATCCTGGACTTCGACATGGTGGAGCAGGGCGTCCGCGCCGGCGCCCCGCAGAACGAAGCCTGGCGGGCGGCCTTCGGCCTGACCGTCACGCTGGTCTGGCTGTACTGGAACATGCTGCGCATCCTCGCCATCCTTCGCGGTGGCGACTAGTCAGCACGCATCATCTGACCCGAGGGGCCGACTCCATCAAGGAGTCGGCCCCTCGGCCGTTCTCCGGAAGGGGAACGTCCGGAATGGGTCCTAGGGTGAGGGCATGGATGAGCTGGGAGCATGGTTCGACACCCAGTCCTTGAGCGCTGGAGCCGCCTTGGTAGGGCGGCTGGCCAAGGCGGGGCCGTTGCCCGACATCGACCTGCGGCCGAGCGGCCTCCGGGTCCGACCGCCCGCCGGCGCAGACCTAGGGCTGACCTCCGACCCTGCTGCCCTGCAAGAGCTGCGGATCGTGTTCGACGCCGCGGACCCAGCCGCGGTCCAAGACTTCTGGGGTACGGCGTTCGGCTACCGCGCAACAGGTGCTGAGCGGCTCACAGACCCGCTGCACCGTGATCCGGACATCCTCGTCCAGCAGACCAACGACGTGCGCCCACTGCGGAACCGCTTCCACATCGACGTCGTACGGCCGGCCGCGGTCGTCGAGACCGTCAGGGGAGGCCGCGAGCCGTCCGGTGCCTGGGGTGTGATGCTGCCCGATCCCGAGGGCAATGAACTGGATCTCGTGCCCGGTGATCCGCTCGAGGCTGCGGACTGGCAGACGTTGTTCGCAGCAATGACTTTCTACCCGACAACGTCCGCGGCCCAGGCGGTTCAGTTGGTGACGACCGTTGCCCGGTTGGCCGATGCGGCCGGGATGCCGTTGGCCTTGGATCTTCGCTCCGGCGGCGTCGTCATCGACCACGGCAAGGACCAGTGGGAAGTGATCGGAGAAGCGTTCGTCGCGCTGGCGATCCGCATTCAGGACGCAGCGCACGAGCTCGGGCTCACCGCCAAAACCGACGGGCTTCGATTCGTGCAATTGGGGCTCGACGCGGCCGACGTACCGGCTGTGCAATCGTTCTGGACAACGGTTCTCGGGTACGCGCCCGATCCGCGGGTCGAGGTCGGCGAGATCTACGATCCCCGGCGGCTCAACCCAGGCTTCATCTTCCAGCAGCTGGACGCGAGCGAGACCGAACGACGTCAGCAGCGCAACCGGATCCGGCTCGAGCTCGGCGTCGCGCACGACCAATTACCGGCCCGGGTAGCGCAAGCGCTGGAGGCCGGTGGGGAGATCAAGAACGAACGACCGGGTCGTTGCTCACTCACCGATCCCGAAGGCAACGAACTCGACCTGATCGCCCGAAATCCCTTGTAGACAAGGAAGGACCCGCCCCTCCACCTGTAGGGGCAGGCCTTCCGAGGAACTTCTTCTCCTGTTCGGCTGTCAGCCCATTCGCCGGTGTGCTTTGACGAGGTCGTACTCATGGACGATGGCGGTTGCGTGCCCGTGCGCGAGTTCGTACTCGCTGGAGAGCCACCGCACTCTGTCGTCGAAGCGCAGGAACGACGGTCCGTCGTTCATCAGCTGAAACCACTCGGTCATACCGCGTCCGGTGCATCTGGGCACCTTCTCCACCAAACGCTGGTGCGTTTCCTCGGAGTGGTTCAAGCCCATCGTCGCCTCCCGTTATCGGGGTACCGCGTTGCTATCGACTGTGCACCACGAGGACGCCCGCAGGCAAGGCCTTCTTCATGTCTGTCTCATTTCAGCCCACATCGCTTCAGTACTTGGTGTATCGGGCCCAGTCGTAGGTGGCGGTCAGTCGGCCTGAGTAGTTGAACGGACCCAGCCAGCCATCGACACCGATGCCGGGCCACAGGTTCAGCATCATCCGCATCGGACGCGTCGGGAGCGCGCCGCGGGAGCCGTTCTCCTGGTGCACCAGTCGGCCGTCGACGAACCAGTTGATCGTGCCCTGGTTCCACCATTCGATCGCGTAGTTGTGATAGCCGGCCGCGGCATCGAAGCCGAGGTTGATGATCTTCTCGTGCCCGCCGGCGCCGTTGGTGAAGTAGTTGGTCTGCATCTGGGTCGTGTTCTTGCCGAGGATCTCGACGTCGATCTCGTCCCAGGGCTGGCCGTCGCTCGGGCCGGTGTAGGTGAAGAACGCCGTCACCGTGCCGGAGCCCTTGACCGCCTTCATCCGGGTCTCGAACCGGCCGTACGAGTAGTGGTCGTTGGTGCGGTACTCACCGGACGCGTAGGGCTTGCCCGAACAGCCGCCCGGACAGGACGCGTTGTCCAAGTTGAGGCCCATCACGCCGCCGCTGAACCAGACGTGGTCGGCACGCCAGCCGACGTTGAACATCGAGCCGTTGCTCCAGCCGTCCGCCTTGTGCCAGCGGCCGGTGTTGAAGCCGTCGAAGTTGTCGGTGAAGCTGCCGCCGATCGCGGTGGTGGCGGCCTGGCTGCCGGTGGGCGCCAGGACCCCGCCAACCAGGGTGAGTGCGGCTAGGGCGAGCAGGGCGGGGCGGAATCTGGTCATGCTGACCTCCGGAGCGGTGGGGCGGGCTCCGATCGTGTGTTTGGAAGCGCTCCCAGTCAACCGCCTGCCGGTTCCGGAACTTGATTCAGATGTTAATCAAAGACTCGGTCTCGGGCTCGGTCACGGTCTGCGGCTCCACCCGGTCGACCTCGGCCTTCGGGTGCCGGCGGCGGTGCCGCAGCGCGGCCCACCGGCCCCGCGGCCCGCGCTCGCGCCCGGCCACCTCGGTCGCGGCGACCTCGGTCCCGGCCGTCCGAGCAGCCTGTACGGCGGCCTCGGCGATCGGCAGGATCGCCTCGCCCCGGAACGACTCGGGGTGCACGAACGACTCCGGCCCGACCCCCATCGCGGCCGCCACGGAAGGCAGTAGCGCGGCGGAGGCAGCGGCGTACCCGATGGCGGAGGGGTGGAAGTTGTCCCGCCCCCACATCGTCGGATCGGACTTGAAGGCCGGTCCGAGCATCGAACCGAGGGAGACCGTCCGGCCGCCGGCCTCGACCACGGCGATGGTCTGCGCCGCGGCGAGCCGGAGGCTCCAGGCACGGGCGAACTGCCGTAGCGGTGGCACGAGCGGGCGCACCACGCCGAGATCCGGGCAGGTGCCGACGATGACCTCACAGTTCGCCGCGCGCAACCGTCGTACTGCCGCGGAGAGCAAACGGACCGAGAGCGACGGGGACATCTGGTCCTTCACGTCGTTCACCCCGATCAGGATGACCGCGACATGCGGGCCGGCCTGGAGCGCGGCATCGACCTGCTGGGCCAGATCGGTCGACTTGGCACCGGTCTTGGAGACGTCGACCAGCCGCACCGGGCGCTCGGCCAGGTCGGTGAGGCCCGAAGCAAGGATCACCCCGGGCGTCTCGTCCGGGGTGTCGGTGCCGTAACCGGCTGCGCTGGAGTCGCCGAGCATGGCGAACGTGATCGGTAGTCCTGGGTATCTGCCGTACAGACCGCTCCCCGGAGTGGGGTAGTACCGCATCGGTCCGATCACGCGCTTCACGTACTCGGCCTCCGCGGTCAGTACGCCGTACAACGTGGCACCGATGAGGCCGAGTCCCCCGCCCCCGAAGGCAGCGGCCTGGGCGAGCCTCTTGGCCGCCCTGGCTTTGCCTTTACTCATGGGTACAAGGATTACACGCTGTCACCCACAAGCAAGCGAAATAGGGGAAACGACACGACAATCACTACAGTGAAGCTGTGCGCTACGCAGAATCTCTCCTGGACCTCGTCGGCAACACCCCGCTCGTGAAGCTGGGCAAGACCACGGACGGGGCCACACCGCTGGTCCTGGCCAAGGTCGAGTACTTCAACCCGGGCGGCTCGGTCAAGGACCGGATCGCGGTCCGGATGATCGAGGCGGCGGAGGCCTCCGGCGAGCTCAAGCCGGGCGGCACGATCGTCGAACCGACCTCCGGGAACACGGGTGTCGGGCTCGCCATGGTCGCCCAGCAGAAGGGCTACAAGTGCGTCTTCGTCTGCCCGGACAAGGTCAGCGAGGACAAGCGCAACGTGCTCAAGGCGTACGGCGCCGAGGTCGTGGTGTGCCCGACCGCGGTCGCCCCCGAGCACCCGGACTCGTACTACAACGTCTCCGACCGCCTGGTCCGTGAGATCGAGGGCGCCTGGAAGCCGAACCAGTACGCCAACCAGAACAACCCGCGCTCGCACTACGAGACGACCGGTCCCGAGCTCTGGGAGCAGACCGAGGGGAAGATCACCCACTTCGTGGCGGGTGTCGGCACCGGCGGCACGATCACCGGCACCGGCAGGTACCTCAAGGAGGTCTCCGGCGGTCGCGTCCAGATCATCGGCGCGGACCCCGAGGGCTCGGTCTACTCCGGCGGTTCCGGCCGGCCGTACCTGGTCGAGGGCGTCGGTGAGGACTTCTGGCCGGAGACCTACGACCGGGACATCTGCGACCGGATCATCGAGGTCTCGGACGCGGACTCGTTCGCGCTGACCCGGCGGCTGGCGCGCGAAGAGGCAATGCTGGTCGGTGGCTCAGCGGGGATGGCGGCCGCGGCGGCCATCCGGCTCGCGCACGAGGTCAACGACCCCGAGGCCGTCATCGTCGTGCTGCTGCCCGACGGTGGCCGGGGCTACCTGACGAAGGTCTTCAACGACGACTGGCTCGCGCAGTACGGCTTCCTCTCGGCCGCCCGGCAGGGCACCACGCTCGGTGACGTGCTGGCCGGCAAGGACGGCAGCCTGCCGCCGCTGGTGCACACCCACCCGCACGAGACGATCGCCGAAGCAGTCGCGATCCTGCGCGAGTACGGCGTCTCCCAGATGCCGGTGGTCCGCGCGGAACCACCGGTGATGGCGGCCGAGGTCGCCGGCGCGGTGTCGGAGCGGACGCTGATGGACGCGTTGTACTCCGGCAAGGCGCGGCTGGCCGACATGGTCGAGCTGCACATGGACCCGGCGTTGCCGTCCCTGGGGGCCGGCGAGGCCGTCACGAAGGCGGTCGAGCTGCTCGAGGATCGGGACGCCCTGATGGTGCTGGACGACGGCAAGCCGGTGGGCGTACTGACCCGGCAGGACCTCTTGGTCCACTTGTCCGCCGACTGACCTCCCTGGTTTAGGGAGGCCTTGACTTAGCGGTCGACGACCGTTGGCACGATGGCGAGCAGGGCCATCACGATGATGCCGATGACGATGGCTGCTGCTCCCGCGATCTGAAGGATTTCCATACCTCAAGGTTCCTTCAGACCGCGGCTCCGGACATCGGCCACCGGCATGGTCTTGCCTTCATCCCAAGGTCGTACACGCGACCCTGAGTAGTCATCCTTCGGGAGTGCGGGTTACCCCTGTTTGACCAGCACGAAGTCCGCCGGATCGAGCTTTCGGGTACGGCGCCAGTAGGCGACCGTGAAGTCCGGCCAGATGCCCGAGTTCCGCCCGCTGCCGTCCAGGTACCAGCTGTTGCAACCGGCGTCCCAGACCGTGCCCTTGAGCTCGTCCTGGAGTCCGTCGACGAACTTCTGCTGCGCCTCCTCACGGACCTCGACGTACGTCGCTCCGCGGCGCCGGAGCAGGTCCAGCGCCTGCATCACGTAGCGGACCTGCGCCTCGATCATGAAGACCGCGGAGGAGTGGCCGGTCGACGTGTTCGGCCCGTGTAGCAGGAACAGGTTGGGGTAGCCGGCGACGGTGATGCCGAGATGGGCGCCGATTCCCTCGCGTTTCCAGTGCTCGCCGAGATCGGTGCCGTCCTTGCCGAGGATCGGCATCCGGGTCAGGTTCCCCATCACCGAGAATCCGGTGCCGAGCACGATCGTGTCGCAGGGCCGCTCGATCCCGTCGGCGGTGACGACGCTGGTCGGCGTGACCCGGGCGATCGGGGTGGTGACAAGGTCGACGTTGGATCGGTTGAAGGCCGGGTAGTAGTCGTTCGACACCATCACCCGCTTACAGCCGATCTGGTAGTCCGGGGTCAGCCGGGCACGCAGATCGGGGTCCTTGACCTGCTTGCGGAGGTGCTGTTTCGCCTGTACCTCAAGCATTTTCATCAACTTCGGGTTTGCCGCGAACCCGGCGCCGCGAGCCTCCAGGGCCCAGTAGATCGCATTCCGGATCAGTCGCTGTCCGGTCGGGAAGGCGGCGTGCAACCGCTGTTCCCGCGGTCCGATCTCACGGTCCGGCTTGGGCGTGATCCACGCCGCCGACCGCTGGTACACATCCAGCTGCTCGACCTGCGGCGCGATCTGCGGTACGTACTGGACCGCTGAGGCGCCGGTGCCGATCGCAGCCACGCGTCGGCCGGTGAGGTCGTGGCTGTGATCCCAGTGCGCCGAGTGGAACGCCGTACCGGCGAACGAGTCCAGGCCGGGGAGGTCGGGCATCCTCGGTTCGTGCAGGCCGCCGACGCCGGTCACCAGGGCCTGGGTCTCGATCGTCTCGGCACCGTTGATCGTCACGGTCCACCGGCCGGTCGCCTCGTCGAACGCCGCCTCGGTGACCTCCGCGCCGTACCGGATCTTGTCGGCGACGCCGTACTTGTCCGCGCAGAACTCGAGGTACTCGAGGATCTCGTGCCAGGGCGCGAACATCCTGGTCCAGCGCGGGTTCTGCTCGAAGGAGTACGAGTAGAGGTACGACGGGATGTCGCACGCGCAGCCGGGATACGTGTTGTCCCGCCAGGTGCCGCCGAGACGGTCGGCCTTCTCCAGGATGACGAAGTCCTCGCACCCGGCCTCCCGCAGCTTGATCCCCATACCCAAACCGGCGAACCCGGACCCGATGATCACGACCTCTGTCATAGGCCCCGAGGTTACCGGCGAGTCACCGTCCTGGGAACCGCGAGACGAGCCGGGGGTGGATCGGGCAAGAGAAGACGTGCGGCCCGTCTTGAGGAAAGAGCCGTCTTGAGGAGAGAGAGTCAGATGCGACGATCGACGCGAGCGATGTCCGCCACCGTCCTGGCTGCCCTGGGAATCGTGCTCGCGGTCCGGGCCGCAGCGGCCGACCCGCCGAACGTGACTGCGCCGGTCAGCGTTCCTGCGCAGGAGGTCGCGGGTGCGGTCACCCTGATCACGGGCGACAAGGTGATCGTCACGCCCGGAGCCGAGCCGCGGATCGAACGCGCCGCGGGCCGGGAAGCGGTGCCGATCCGCGTCAAGCGATCCGCCGGTCACCTGCAGGTGCTGCCGGCCGACGCGGTGGCGAGAATCGCCAACGGAACCCTGGACCCTCGGCTGTTCGACGTCACCATCCTGCTCGAGTCCGGGTACGGCGACGACAAGCGTCCGGAGCTGCCGTTGATCCTGCAGCACGGCCGGTCGTCGGCGCGCTCGGTGCCCAGCGGGTTCACCGTGGATCGTCAGCTGCCGGCCCTCGGCGCGACCGCGGTGCATCTTGCGAAGAGCACCAGCGCAGATTTCTGGAAGTCGCAGCACACGACCCTTCGTTCGGCCGCGGTGACCAAGGTGTGGCTCGACGGTGTGCGCCATCCGGTGCTCGACAACAGCGCGCGGCAGGTCAGTGCTCCTGCGGCCTGGCAACGCGGGATCACCGGTCAGGGTGTGCCGGTCGCTGTCCTGGACAGCGGCATCGACACCACCCACCCGGATCTCGGTGATGCGGTCATCGCGGCTCGTTCCTTCGTCGGCGATGAGCCGACGGACAACTACGGCCACGGTACCCACGTCGCCTCCATCGTGACGGGTGCGAGCAGCAAGTACCGCGGCATCGCCCCTGACGCGAAGTTGCTCAACGGCAAGGTCTGCGACGACGGAGGCTACTGTCCCGAGTCCGCGATGCTGGCCGGGATGGAGTGGGCCGCCGCCGAGCAGCGTGCCCGGGTGATCAACATGAGCGTGGGTGGCCCGGACGGACCAGGGGTGGACCTGGTCGAGCAGGCGGTGAACGACCTGACCAAGGCCTACGACACGCTGTTCGTGATCGCGGCCGGCAACAGCGGAGCCGGCGGCGACCGGACCGTGGAATCTCCGGGTAGTGCGGACGCCGCGCTCACCGTCGGTGCCGTCACCCGCGAGGACGCGCTGACGGAATTCAGCAGCCGCGGCCCCAGGATCGGCGACTCGGCGATGAAGCCCGACCTCACCGCGCCGGGCGATGGCATCGTGGCGGCGCAGGCGACCGGAACAGAGTCGGGCGAACCGGTCGAAGCGGGGTACGTCCGACTGTCCGGAACCTCGATGGCGACGCCGCACGTCGCTGGTGCCGCAGCGCTGCTCCGCCAGCAGCACCCGCAGTGGACCGCCGAACAGGTCAAGGCGACCTTGATGGGTACGGCGAAGATCGGGCCGGACACCGCATTCGCCTCGGGTGCCGGTCGGCTCGACGTGGCCGCTGCCATCGATGCCGGCGTCGCGGCCAGTCCTGCGTCGGTCAGCTTCGGCCTCGCCCAGTGGCCGCACGAGGACGACGAGGTGCTCGCGCGGACTGTCATCTACCGAAACTCCGGCGACCAGCCGGTCACGCTGCAGCTCGAACTGCAGACGCCGGGTTCGCAGGTGACGCCGTTCAGCCTCGCTGCCTCCGAGTTGACGGTCCCGGCGGGTGGCCAGGCGCAGGTCGAGGTGAAGGCTGACACCAAGGCCGCCGTACTGCCTGTGGGCTTGTACAGCGGCCGAATCGTCGCCACCGGCGGTGGTGCGCAGCTCAGCACACCCATCGGAGTCGAGAAGGAAGATGAGCGCTACGGAGTCAAGGTCACGTTGATCGGGCGGGACGGCAAAGCTCCGGAAGACGCGGTCACGTACTTCGACCGGCTGGGTGATTGCAGCGATGTGGAGACCTGCAGCCCCTACCTGGTCGGCGGGGCTGCCACCGAACTACGGGTGGCACCGGGCGACTATTCGATCGGGCACTTCAGCAGCACCGGTTCCGCGACGAGCCTTTTGGTTGAACCGACCTTCCGGGTCGCCGCGGACACAGCTCTGACGCTGGATGCCCGTATGGCGGGTGAGGTGACGATGTCGGTTCCGAACGCGGGCGCCCGCCTGGTGCAGGTCACTCTGGCGGTAGGTCGCGCTCTGCAGCGTCCGGGGGAGGCTCTGACGTATTCCGCCGCGGGGACCGCCGGGCAGTCACTCCATGTCGCCGCTGCGAAGCATGGCACCGCTCCGGCCGATGAGTTGGTCACCGTGGTTCAGGGACGATTCGCCGAACCTGGCCCGGCCGGCGATTTCACCGACACTCCCTACGAGTACAACCTCGGCCGTGCCTTCCCCGGGCAGGTCCCGTCCGGTGTGCGGCTGCGACCGAAAGCTGGTGACTTCGCGAAGGTGCTGGCCAGTTACGCCTCGGACGCCCCGGCCGGCGAGTTCCGCGAGGCCATCACCTCACACGGTGCGGTCCCGCCGGGTGGATCGGCACTGCTCGCGCTGGGCCCGGACACTGTCAAGGTTCGGTCGAGCAAGGTTCCGTTCGAGCGCACCGAGTACTTCCTGAGCATCGGAGTGGAGTGGCACCACCTCTTCGCTCAGCAGGGGAAACCGTTCCCGCTGGGACAGGCGCAGTACTTCGCGGCCAAGCCGGTGTCGTACCGGGCTGGGCACACGTACCGCTCCGATTGGCAGCGAGGCGTTCTGGGGCCGCGCCTGTCCACTGGGCCGATCAGCCCCAACGGCCTGGCGAGGGGCGCGCAGCGCCAGGGCGACAGGTTGATTCTCGGCCTGTCACTGCGCTCCGACAATGACCCCAATCACCTGACTGATCCGCGAACGCCGGCCGGATCCTTGCGGCTGACCCGCAACGGCGAGGTGATCTACGACAGACCACGGGCAGGATTCGTCGCTGTCGCCGTACCGGCTGAGACTTCTGAGTATGTGCTCCACAGCAGGGTCAAGGTTCCCGAGACCGCGGTGTCGACGGAGATCGACACCACCTGGACCTTCCGCTCCGGGCAGGTCGACGGCATCGCCGGGTTGCCGCTGATGACGGTGCAGTTCGCTCCGCGACTCGACGATCACAACGGGGCCCGGCCGGGACCGTTCCTGATCCCGGTCAGCGTGCAACGCCAGCCTGGCTCCGAACCTGCCACGGTGAAGTCGGTGGCCGTCGAGTTCTCCACCGACGGCGGGACGACCTGGCAGCCCGCTGGGATCACGCGGTCGTCGTCGGGATGGCTCGCCCGGGTCAGCAACCCGGCCACCGGCTCGGTGTCGCTTCGGTCGACCGCCGTCGACTCTCTCGGTGGGAAGGTCGAGCAGACCATCGCGAGCGCTTACCTGATGCGCCGATGACGACGGTCGAGGCTGCGGCCGGCCAAGGGCCGCCCGGAACGACGGCCGAGGAGGACGGGCGCGTCGTCGAGGACTCGGTGGCGGACGGTGAGCTGTTCACGCTGATCTTCGACCGGTACGGCGAGCAGGTGCACGCCTATCTCGCCCGTCGGGTCGGCCCGGACGTCGCCGAGGACCTGACGGCGGAGACCTTCTTCATCGCCTTCCGCCAGCGGTCCCGTTTCGACAGCCACGTCGGCGTGGTCCGGGCGTGGCTGTTCGGGATCGCGACGAATCTGCTGCGTCGTCATCGCCGGACCGAGACGCGCAGATGGCGAGCGATGGCGAAGCTGCCACCTCCGGAGATCTATGGAGAGCTCGAAGAGCGGGCCGCCACCCAACTGACCGCACAGGCCAGCCGCCCCCGGCTGGCGGCGGCCCTCGCCCGGCTGGCGCCCCGGGACCGCGAGGCGTTCCTACTGGTCGCCTTCGGCGATCTCACGTACGACGAAGCAGCCAAGGCACTGGGAATCGCGCACGGGACGGTGTGCTCGCGGATTGCCCGCGCGCGTCGCCGCATTCGCGAGTCCCTTGATCACACCGATCCGAGGAGTGTGCAGTGAACGAGTTCGACATGGTCCGTACGGCGTTTCCGCCGGAGCCGGACGGTCTGCGCCGGGACGTCGCCGCGACCACCAGGAACGAGTTGCAGGCAATGGGGCGGAAGGCAACGAACCGGCGCCGTCAGCCGATCGGCCGGGTCAAGGTGGGGCTCGCCCTCACCGCCTGCGGTGCGCTGGTCGCCCTCGGTCTGCTCGGGCTCCCGTTGCTGTCTTCCGGCGAGGGTGCGGCACAGCATCCTGGCGTCATCGGTGTGGTCCCTGACGGTCACACCGCGACGGCGGACCAGGTGCTGGTCTCCGCGGCTGTCCGGCAGGAGCAGCAGGCGACGCCGTCCGGCAAGTACTTCCGGACGCGCTGGCTTGAGACCATCCGTGCCACTCGCGTCGGGCGTCCCGCCTCCAACCTGGAGCGTCGACGGATCACCGAAACCTGGGTACCGGCACAAGCCGGCGCCGCTGCCTGGCTGGGTCTCGTCGACCTCGGCCTCCGGCCGGCCCGCCCGTCGCTCGACAAACTTCCACCGGACAACGGCGGGGACCCAGCGTTTCCCGAGGGGAGAAGTACGTCGTGGACCGTCGCGGAGATCAACGCGCTGCCTACCGACGTGGTGCAGCTCCGCACCCGCCTGTTGGCTGGTCTTGAGCAGCCGGCCGAGGCGGATCGCTACGTCTTCCAAGCGGCTGCCAGGCTGCTGTTCGAGACGCCGGCTTCTCCGCAACTCAGGGGCGCGGCGCTCCGGGTCCTGGCGGCCATCCCCGGCATCCAGATGCGGACCGGCGTCAGCGATCCGATCGGCCGCAAGGGGACCGAATTCGCCCTCAGCACCGCTGGCCCAGCGAACCAACCCGGCAGGGCCAGCATCATCATCGACACCAGCGCCGGCACCTTGCTGAGCTCAACCTATGACGCGAAGGTGAAGGCGTCGAGCAGCGTCCTGCTCGAGGCCGGCTGGACGGATCGTCTGCCGCAGAAACCCTCCACCGCTGTGCGCTGATCAGGCCAGCCGGTGCAGGACCTCGCCGGCGTTCGGTACGACGAGGGTGTCCGGATCGTCGGCGTACTTGGCCAGGTCGACGGTGGCGGGGTCGAGGTAGTTGAGGTTCGCGCGGCGGACTACGTGCTCGGGGATGCCGGTGGCCAGGGTTACCTGAACGCGGAGGTGTTCGCCGGTGGCCGGGTCCCAGGTGCCGGCGCCGCGGAGGTGGGTCGAGTGCGCCAGGACGCCCCAGTGGACGTCGCGGAACTTCTCCCACTGGCCGAGGAAGTAGTCGCGGCAGTGGTAGCCGATCTCCTCGATCTCGGGATGCATCGCGGCGATCTGGGTGACGTGCGGGGCGTACAGGATGACCTCGCCGCCGTCGGCGACCACCGGCTCGAGCTTGTAGAAACCCTTGGCCGCGGTCCAGATGTCGGCGTACTTCGTGGGCATCACGGACACGACCCGGCGTACCGGTCGGTCGAGGTAGGTCACGTGGGTCTGGGCGGAGACCTCGGCGGCCGCCTGCCAAGCCTCGATGGTGTTCCCGAAGGCGATGGCGTGCAGGGCGTCCGTGCCGGACTGGGCGACCACGGCGAGCGCGAGCTTCTCCGCCGGGATCAGCGCGGCCGCCTCGTTGATGAGGGCGCGCACCGGCGTGACACCGAGCGTGCCGATGATGCTGGCGCTGGTGATCAGGGCGCCGAGCCAGTGCGAGACGTCGATGACCTCCTGGCCGGCGACACCGGGGAAGAAGTACTTGTTCCCACCGGAGAAACCAACCACCTCATGCGGGAAGACCGGTCCGACAACGAGGGCAACGTCGTGCTCGACGACCGCCTTGTTGAGCCGGACCGGTACTTCGTCATTCAGCATTCCGCCGGAGATCTCGCGGACGCGCTCGGCGCTGATCGTGCCGAGGTCGACGAAGGTTTCCGGCTTCCACCACTCGTGATTGAGGACATCGTCGTACTCGGCGCCGAGGTGTTCGCGGAGCTCGTCGCGCGTCATCTCGGCATGGGTGCCGAGGGCAATCAAGATGGTGAGCTTGCTGACCCGGCCGGCCAGCGCCTGGTGAACCGCACGAATGAGTAGCGGCAGCGGGCAGCTCCGGGTCGCATCCGGAACGATCACGCAGACGCTGCGCCCCTCCAGCCCGGCACCGGCCAGGGCATCACCGATGAACGTCGTCACCTCGTCCTCGCCGAGGACCTGCCCTGCGCCGCCGATGATGCTCACGGCTCCGACCCTACCGTGCGGCTTCGCCGAGAACCCTTGGTGCACGGACGATCGCGTCAGCAGGACGTAAGCGCCGAATCGTTGACGTCCCCGGTGCGGCGGCGCACGATCGATGGATCACCTGGGGGAGTGGCCAACGGGAGAAACACATGTCCAGCACAGTTGAGGGGCGGAGACCGCAGGGTTTCGGGGGAGTGCTGCTGCGCGACGGCGACGCGGCGTACGACGAGGCCAGGGCGATCTTCAACAGCATGATCGACAAGCGGCCGGCGGCGATCGCACAATGCGAATCGGCCGCCGACGTGCAGGCCGCCATCCGGTACGGCGTTGAGCAGCGCCTGGAGATCGCGGTCCGGGGCGGCGGTCACGGGGTGGCCGGGACCGCTCTCAGTGAGGGCGGCCTGGTCGTCGATCTCCGGCGGATGAACAGCGTCCAGGTCGACCCGGAGGCCCGGATCGCGCGGGTCGGTGGCGGCGCTACCTGGGGTGACTTCGACCGCGCGACGCAGAAGTACCTGCTGGCGACGACCGGCGGCCG
This sequence comes from Kribbella albertanoniae, assembly GCF_004348455.1. Classification (GTDB taxonomy): domain Bacteria; phylum Actinomycetota; class Actinomycetes; order Propionibacteriales; family Kribbellaceae; genus Kribbella; species Kribbella albertanoniae. The sequence continues at coordinate 20,953 of NZ_SMKA01000025.1, read as the reverse complement.
GGTGTCGACGACCGGGGTCGCCGGTCTGACCCTCGGCGGTGGATCCGGCTGGCTGGAGCGGAAGTTCGGACTCGCCTCCGACTCGCTGATCTCGGTCGAACTCGTCACCGCGGACGGACAGTTGGTGATCGCGGACGAGACGAGGAACAGCGAGCTGTTCTGGGCGCTGCACGGTGGTGGTGGCAACTTCGGTGTCGCGACCTCTCTGACCTTCCGGCTGCAGGACCTGCCGGCCACCACCTTGGCGCTACTGCTGTGGCCGGCCTCGGCGGGGCCCGACGTGCTGCGCGCCTACCGGGACCTGGTCGAGCAGGGTGTTCCTGAGGAGCTCGGCGGCGGCGTGATCTACCTGACCGGGCCACCGGAGGAGTTCGTGCCGGCTCACCTCCAGGGCCAATTGGCTGTCGGTCTCGCGGGGGTCTACGCGGGGACCGAGGCCGAGCTGCGGGAGGTATTCGCGCCGATGTTCGCCCTGTCGCCGGACGGCGTGCTGATCGCGGAGATGCCGTACGCCGATATCCAGTCCGCCCTCGACGATCCGCCCGGTTTCCGCAACTACTGGTCGGCGGAGCACCTGGCGTCGTTCCCCGATCCCGCGATCCAGGTCTTCGCCGACAGGTCGGCGGACATGGTCTCGCCGTCCCCGTCGCAACAGGCGATCGTGCCGTGGGGAGGCGCCGTACGGCGTGCTGCGGAACAGTGGCCGCAGCCGCACCGCGAGGCGGCGTGGGTGGCGCACCCGCTCGGACTGTGGACAGATCCGGCCGACGACGAGCAGGGGATCCGGTGGGCGCGGGCCGTCTGCGCCGATCTTGCGGAATGGTCGACCGGTTACGTGTACCTGAACTTCATCGGGGACGAGGGACGCAGCCGCGTGATCGCCGGATTCGGCGAGGACAACTACCGCCGGTTGGCGAAGGTCAAGAGTGAGTTCGACCCCGGCAACCTGTTCCACCTCAATCAGAACATTCAGCCTGGGTAGGAGTTCTGGCCCACTGGCGGCGTACGACGACGGCGTATGGCGGGCGCTGGAGCGTCCCAGACGGCGAGCGCGAGCTCGGCGGTCTGCAGCAGTTGCCGGCGGGTGGCGCCGTCGCGGGCCTGCTGTGACATGCCCTGGATCGTGGCGGCGAAGAAGCCCGCGAGTGCTTCGGCGTCGGTGCCGGCCGGGAGCACGCCGGCGTCGAGGTCGGACTGGATCCGATCGCGCAGTACGGCGACGTTGTGGCGGCGGATCTCGCGGAGCTGCTCGGCCACCTCGGCCGAGGCGGGAACCGTGTTCTGGGCCGCGCTGATGATCAGGCAGCCGGGGGCGTGACCGGTCGCCGTGTACTCGGTGGCGGCCTCGCGCAGGATGCGGGTGATCGCCGCCCGGGCGGTCGGTTCCTCGTCGAGCGCGCGGCTGGTGAACGCGCCGTGGGTCGCCTGGTAGCGGGTGATGACCTCGTTGAACAAACTGCGCTTGTCCCCGAAGGCGGCGTACAGGCTCGGGGCGCCGATCCCGAGCGCCGCGGTCAGATCGCTGACCGAGGTGGCGTCGTACCCACGCTCCCAGAACGTCAGCAGCGCTTGCTCGAGCGCGGCCTCGCGGTCGAAGGAGCGCGGCCGTCCGCGGCGGGTCTCGGTCATGGGTCACATTCTATAACGGTCGCTAGAGAATGTGTTACAGTCCTTTCTGTAACGACCGCTAGAGAAAGGATTCGTGAGGATGAGGACTGCATTGGTGACCGGTGGCAGCCGGGGGATCGGGCGGGCGATCGCCCTGCGGCTGGCTGCGGACGGGGTGCGGGTCGGAGTGCATTACGGCAGTGACGACAGTGCGGCTGCGCGGACCATTCGGGAGATCGAGGCGCGCGGTGGGCAGGCGTTCGCGCTGAAGGCCGATCTGGCGGGACCGCTGGACGGGTTGTGGGCCGCGTTCGACGAGGCGGCCGACGGGCTGGACATTCTGGTGAACAACGCCGGGATCGGGCGGCACCAGCCGATCGCGGACGTCACGGCGGAGTGGTTCGATCGGCTGTTCGCGGTGAACGCCAAGGCGCCGTTCTTCCTGGTGCAGCAGGCGATTCCGCGGCTGCGGGACGGTGGGCGGATCATCAACATCGGATCCGGCGTGACCCGGATCGCGTTCCCCGAGGACACGGCGTACTCGATGACGAAGGGCGCGCTGAACACGCTGACACTGGCGATGGCCAAGGAGCTCGGGCCGCGCGCGATCACGGTGAACACGGTCGCGCCCGGGATCATCGAGACCGAAATGAACGGCTGGCTCGCGGATCCGGACGCGGCGCGCGCGGCCGCGGCGTACTCGGTGTTCGACGCGGTCGGTCAGCCGGCTGAGGTCGCCGACGTGGTCGCCTTCGTGGCGTCGGGCGACGCGCGGTGGGTCACTGGGCAGACGCTGGATGCGACTGGTGGGTCGCAGCTTTAGTCCACTGGACGTGCACGACGACGGCGTAGGTGATGGCGGCGAGCGGGGCGGCCCAGAGGCGGAAGAACGGGAGCTGCCCGGTGAGGGCGGTCGCCCCGAAGATCACGCCGAAGAGGATCCCGCCGGCCGCTGCGCCTCGGCGGCGGCTGGCGAGCGCCGTACTGGGGAGTGGGCCGGTGTGCCGGTCGAGGACGGTGGCGAGGGCGGCCAGGCCGGCGACTGTCGTGATGGCGAAAAGGACGCCGCCGATGATCTCGCCGAACACGATCGCGGCCACGTTGACGGCGGACAGGATCGCGACGACGACCAGTACGTCGAGGGCGCCGTACAGGAGGTGGTTGCGGTGCCGGCGGGTCAGGTCGGCACCGTCGGCTGACCTGGTGGGGCCTGGGTCGCCCTTGAGGGTGCGGAGGGTGAGGACGATGCCGACTGCTGTCAGGGTCAGCACCAGGATCCCGGTGATCGACAGGAGCACTGAGTTTGTGGTGCTGAGGTAGTCGCGGACGTCGCCGCCGCCGAAGTCGCAGGTCGCGGACGGCGGGAACCAACTCGTGTGCACGGTCGCGTCCGGGCCGACTGACGGGCCGAGCTTGTCGAAACAGGACTTGCTCGGATCCCACCAACTCGGCATAGAGCTCGAGACGACCACGGACCAGATCAGTCCGAGACTGAGTCCAGCTGCCAGTACCCACCGCTTCAACGCCGCCACAGGACCAACCCTCTCATTTGGGTGCAAGGTCAGAGCTGGAAGCAGTATTTGGTGCCGTAGGCAACGAATCCGATCCGTCGGAGGGTAGGTGCGCTGGTCGCAGTCCGGGCGGTGACGAGCGCGAGCGTTGCGCCGGCTTCCTGGGCGGCCCGGCAGCGCGCGGCAATCAGCGCGCGATAGACGCCACGACCGCGCGCCTTCTCAAGAACACTGCCACCCCACAGCCGCACCACGTCACCCAGCAACGTGTACCCGGACGTCCCCACGATCTCGCCGTCGATCTCCGCAAGGAACCGCCCCGGCGACCGCTCCCCACGCGCCACTGCGGCAGCCTCATGATCAAGCTCGTTCCGGCTCGGCGGCGGCCAGCCGAACACCTCCGAGTCCACGTTCGCGGCCAGCTCGATGCTCTCGGCATCCAACGCCTGCCGAACCACAACATCACCCGGTACGTCGAGCTCCGCCGCCAGGTCCCCGCTCAGCGGCCGGGCCAGAATCTCGAGCTCCTCGACCTGAGTGAAACCCTTGCTCTGCAGGATTTCCCCGGTATCGGCGGGGAGCGTTCGAGCGTCGACCCACCACCGCAACGCCGTACCGTCCGGCGCCCGCTCCCGCATCTCCCCGATCAACTCATCCAGCGGACGCGTCGTCGACGACCACAGCACCGAGGGCCCGCGCCCGCCGTACACAATCATCCGATAGTCATCAGTCACCACATCGACGGCATCCGGCGGCACCCAAACCCACTCAGCCGCCGCCCTCAGAACCCGCTCACGCATGCGGAAATTCTAAGGCGATGTGGACTTCGGGCTGACATGCTTTTGCGATGGTCACCAAGGATGAGGTTGCGGACGGTCTGCGGCGGTTGGGGTTGGACCGATCGTCCGACGTACTTGTGCACTCCTCGCTCAAGTCCTTCGGGTACGTCGACGGTGGTGCGGAGGCGGTGTGCCAAGCGCTGGTCGACACGTGCGGGACCGTGTTGATGCCGGGCTGGACGTTCGATCTGACCGGGGTGGTGGTGCCGCCGGGGTTGGAGCGGCCGCATAACGCGTATCCGCCGGCCGAGGACTGGGCGACCTTTGACGCGAGCGTGGCGCAGGCGACGGCGTACCGGGACGATCTGCCGGTTGACCGGTGGCTGGGGCGGATTCCCGACGTACTGCGGACGTCGTTCGCGCCGTTGCGGAGTTCGCATCCGTTGATGGCGTGGCTGGCCGTGGGGGAGCGGGCGGCGGAGGTGCTGGCGGCGCAGCGGCACGACTGGCCGCTCGGGCCGATCGAGGCGCTCGGGGGTGACGTGCTGCTGCTGGGAGTCGGGCACACATCGAATACGACGATCCACCTGGCTGAGCAGCAGTTGGGGCGGTCGCGGTTCTACCGGTACGCGAAGATCGGTGACGGGTCGTGGGCGGAGCTCCCGAACATCTCCGGCTCGAGCCATCACTTCGACCTGATCGAGCCTTTGTTGCGCCAGGCAACCACCGAGGTCATGATCGGCGACTGCCGCGCCCGGCGGATACCGATCGCCGCCATCCTCGAGGCGACCCGTCAACTCGTTCTCGACGACCCGGCGGCGATGCTGTGCACCGACGACCACGACACTCGCTGCCCTGCGGCCATCCAGCAGCGGCTACAGCAGTTGTAGGTCACGTTCGGCGTACAGGCGGTTCGCCTCAGACCAGTCGCTTGGTGAACATCAGGGTGAGGTCGTCGTCGTTGCGGACGGTTTCCATCGGGGGGACCTGGCGGCCGTCGTAGATGAGGCCTCGGCCGTCGGGGAGGTAGCCGCGGCGGACGTACATGCGCTGGGCGTTGCCGTAGTCGGGGTAGAGGCCGACGCCGATGCCGACGGTGTCGGAGCGGGTGGCGACGCGTGCTTCGGCGGCATCCATGAGGGCGGTGCCGATGCCTTGGCGGCGGAGTTTGGGGAGGACATTGAAGTCCTGGATCTCCGGGATACCACCGAAGGGCTCGTACGGCGACTCCCAGCGGACCGTGACATAGCCGGCGTACTCGCTGTCGACCCACGCCACCAGCACGTCGCGGGTGCCCTCGCTCTGCTCGGCCAGGTACTTCTCGTACTGCGTGACCGGCTTGTTCCAGCCGAGTTCTGCCAGGGCGGCGGAGATGACTGCCGGGTCTTCCGGCTGTAGCGCGCGAATGGCCAGGTCCATGCTGGGCAGCCTAGGTTTCGGGCTCCTGGAAGTCTTCTGGTTTTGGGTTGAGTAGCGGACACAAGCTGGCCGCTACCCCTTCTAGAGTCGAAGCATGACGACGAACGAGCGGGACGACATCCTCGACTTCCTGAGCAAGCACCGGTACTTCCTGCGGAGTGCCGCCGAGGGACTCACCGACGAGCAGGCGAGTACCCGCAGCACGGTCAGCGAGCTGACGATCGGCGGGCTGATCAAGCATGTGAGCACGGTCGAGCAGCACTGGGCCGATTTCGCGCGGACGGGTACCAGCGAAGAGACGCCGACCGAGTACACGCCGGAGGTGCTCGCCGCGTGGGCCGACCAGTTCCGGCTGATCGACGGGGAGACGCTGGCCGACGTACTGGCGTCGTACGAGAAGGTCGCCGCTGCCACCGACGACCTCGTCCGTACCCTCGACCTGAACGCCGCTTACGAACTCCCTGCCGCACCCTGGCAGCCGCCGGGCGTCTTCTGGTCGGTTCGCCGGGTGTTCCTGCACATAACAGCCGAAACCGCCCAGCACGCCGGCCACGCCGACATCATCCGGGAGGCGATCGACGGCAAGAAGTCGATGGGCTGAGAGTCTTTGGTGCGGTCAGGCGATCGTGGTCCAGATCTTGGTGCTGCCCTGGGCGCCGATGAAGGGGTTGTTGACAGCCCACAGCAGGCCTTCACGGTTCTCAGGGACGTCGAAGTCGCACACCACCCAGCCGCCGTCGGCGCCGCGGGTGTTGAAGCACTCGCGGTACCAATCCGTCCCCGAGTCCTTGTTGTAGATCGTGCCGGCGGCGGACTCACCGTTCGCCTTGGTGTCCTTCACCCACACCTTGTCGGCGGACTGACCGAAGCACGCCTTCGCCCCGGTGACCGACACGCACCAAACCCCGAGGCCCTCCGGCGGCGCTCCACTCGGCTTCCCGGTCGCAGCCGAAGCCACCGCCGTCGTTCCCGCGGCGATCAACACCACTGCCGCCGGAATCCCGAACAACGCACGTACCAGCCTGCTCACGAAGAGCTCCTCACTTCTTGTCCAGCCCCCCGACCGCCGAGATTCAATCACGCTCGCCCAACGCCCCCGACACCACCGTCACCATCTCCGCAAGGACAGGACGTATACGCCTAGCACGTGCCGTCGTCACGCTCACCGAGCCAGGCACCAGCACCCAACCGGCCGACACCTCCTGTCCTTCGGTAGATCACACCGCCCCGCCAGGCCACCGCAACTGGCCCCCTCGCGCAACCACGAAGGCAAGCGGTCGTCGAGCGTCTGCCGTGGTGGTCGCCTGGTGTCGCTAACGACACGTAGTGGTCCCAGGCTCGGGCACTCGCTGAGCGTGGACGGCAGCCAGCAAGACCGCTCAGGGGGCACTACTACATGTCCTTACCGACGCCGCCGCCCAGCCCCGCCCCACCGACAGGACGTATAGGTATGCGACGGGCCTTCGCCACGGCAACCCCGGCGGGCGAAGGCATGTACGTAGACGACTACATCCTGTCCTTACGCACATGTACGGCGAACCACAGTGCCGCGGCCGGCGTCCCCTGAAGGTGGACGAATCATTCGGAGCCCGCCACCTCTACCTGGTCCGCCATGCGGAGGCCCGCCCCGACGAAGGCGGCCTCACCGAACGTGGCCGTCGCCAAGCGGTCCTACTCGGTGAACGCCTACGCGAGGTCCCCTTCACCGCGGTTCACCACAGCCCCCTGACGCGAGCCGCCGAAACCGCCCACCTCATCAACCACCAGGCCCCACTCCGCCCATCCGAAGCGGCCGGTGACTACATCCCGCACGTCCCACACCGCGACGACCTCCCACCGGACTCAGCCGACTACTACCTCGACTTCCTCCACCAAGCCACCCCCGAAGAACTCACCGCCGGCCCTCGCCTGGCCCACGAAGCCCTCGCCCAGTTCACCGGCCCCGCAACCGGCGGCCACGAGCTCCTCATCACCCACAACTTCCTCATCGCCTGGCTGGTCCGCGACGCCCTCGGCGCCCCACCCTGGCGCTGGCTGACCCTCACCCACTGCAACGCAGCCCTAACCACCATCCGCTACACCCCCAACCGCCCCGCCACCCTCCTCACCTACAACGACATGTCCCACCTGCCTCAGGATCTCCACTGGACCGGCTTCCCGCCGAACTCCCACATCTGAGCCCAGTTGGTGGGGGTGTGGAGACCGCGTGGTGGGTTTGAACAAGGAATGACCTGTGCACGCCCACCAGTTCTTGTTCAAGCCCTCGGTTGCTGGCTCGGCCCGGGGCAAGCACGCCGTGGCTGAGGTGGGCGAGCGGAAGAGGATAAATGGCAGGCGCGGGGGCGTGGAAGGTGTCAGGATTTCGGCATGGTTGAGCGGGCGTTGAGTTTTGGGTCGGTGGCGGAGACGTACGAGCGGTTCCGGCCTGGGTATCCGGCGGAGCTTCTCGAGGTTGTGATGGCGTACGCCGGTGGGCCGGTTCGGACCGCGCTTGAGATCGGGTCGGGGACGGGGAAGGCGACGCGGGTGTTCGCGGAGGCGGGGATCGCGATCACGGCGACCGAGCCGGACGCGGCGATGCTCGCGGAGATGCGCAAACACCTGCCCGCGAACGTGACCGCCGTACAAGCTGCGTTCGAGGACCTGCCGCTGGATTCGTCGTACGACCTGGTGTATTCGGCCGCAGCGCTGCACTGGACGAAGCCCGAGGGTCGGTGGGACCGGATGGCCGCGATCGTCCGACCGGGTGGCGTGTTCGCCTCGTTCGGTGCGCCGATCCAGCTGGCCGATCTGGCCCTCAGGGAGGCGGCGCGCGCGGCACGGGCGCCATACCTGGAGGACGACGGTGTCCCGTCGCCTGACGGTACGCCCGAGCATCTGCCGATGCAGTGGCCCGGCACGGAGCTCGAGCAGTCCGAGTGGTTCGCCGAGGTCCGGCAAGAGATCGTCGAACACCGGCTGACGATCAGCGCCCAGGACTACATCGGACACCTCTCGACGGTCTCGGCGTACGTGATGTTGCCGCCCGCCGACCGGGACGAGGTCTTCCGCCGAGTCCTCGACGTCCTCCCCGAAACCGTCGAACTCGACGCCCAGATCCACGTCCACCTCGCCCGCCGCGTTCACTAGAGCGGCGTGCTGCGGTGGGCAGATACGAAGTCGTTCCGGCGGATCGTGCCCGGGAGTTGATCGCTGCCGCGCTGCAGCCAGTTGTCGCGGATTTCGAGCATGTTCGTGGTCTGTTGTGGGCCACGTGGTTGTCGGATGGGATCCGAGCGGTTATCGACGTTCAGGCCCTCAAGGGGCAACAGTTCGACATCTTGTACGGCGTGTGCTGCGACTGGGTGCCGCACCGACTCGGCGATACGTATCGCTGGCATCGGACGCTCAAGCAGACGCGCCGGGATCTCTGGGTGGACCACTTCACAGTGGATGCCGGACCGCGTCAGTGGATCTCGAGTACAGAGGGCGAGAAGCAGCTACGGCGACAGGCCGAGAAGGCTGTTCGGCAGGTGGCGAAAAGCGCGGCAGTCTGGTGGCACGCAGCCCGGACCGAGGCAGGCGTGCTCTCCGAGGCGTGCCGGCAGGCGGAGAACGCATTCGACATCCACGAGCCCAGAGCCCGTTTCGTGGCCGCATTCACGCATGCCCGGCTGGGCGACCTGGTCGCAGCACAGCGTGAGCTCGCCTTCGCCGTCCCTACCTCGCAGACAAGCCATTTCGACGCTCTCACCGACAAGCTTTCCGAGGTCGCCGCTGAGCGTCCGGGAAGTTGACGCGCAGCTCTGCGTCAACTTCGCCGTACCAGCCTCAGCCCGGGAAGGCGGCGCCGGTTTTGCTGTGGCAGCGGTAGCCGTTGGGGTTCTTGAACAAGTACTGCTGGTGGTAGGGCTCGGCGTAGTAGTGGGAGCCGAGGGGGGCGATTTCCGTGGTGATGTCGCCGTAGCCGAGGGGCTTGATGACGGGGGCGTAGAGGTCGCGGGTGCGTTCGGCCTCGGCGCGCTGGGCGTCTGTCGTGTAGTAGATGGCGGAGCGGTACTGAGAGCCTAGGTCGTTGCCCTGGCGCATGCCCTGGGTCGGGTCGTGGGTCTCCCAGAAGACCTTCAGCAGGTCGGTGAAGGTGGTCTTGGTGGGGTCGTAGACGATCCGGACGGCCTCGGTGTGGCCGGTGCCGCCGGTGCAGACCTCTTCGTACGTCGGGTTGGGGGAGTAGCCGCCCGCGTACCCGACTGCGGTGGTGTAGACGCCGGGGAGCTGCCAGAAGATCTCCTCGGTACCCCAGAAGCAGCCGGTGCCGAACCAGACCTCCTCGAACCCCTCAGGGGCCGGTGCGGTCTGCGGTGTGTGCAGGACGATGTTCTCGGCCGGCACGGTGTAACCGGGGGTGGGCCGGCCGGGCAGTGCGGCCTCGGGCTCGACCAGGGCTGTGTTCCGCTTGAAGAACGACATTCTCACACCTCTCGCAGTTGACTCTCATAGTCTCTCAACGCGACCACCACGGCGAACCTTCCCCCGGCCCCTTACGGGAGGATGACGTCACGCGATCATCGCCGGGGTGAAGCCCGGGGTGCTCCGGGCGCCGGTGAGAGACCGGTACGACGCGGCCAACTGGCGGACGCCGTCCCGCATCACATCTGGTTCCAGGGTGTACGGGAGGCGGATGAAGGACTCCAGACCGCCGTCGGGGGAGAAGCGGGAACCAGCCACGAGCAGTACGCCGTTCCGCTGGGCCACGCCGACCAGAGTGGAGCCGACTGGTTCGGGGAGCTCGCACCACAGGGACAGGCCGCCGCCGGGGACCTGGAAACGCCAGTCGGGGAGCTCGGCCGACACCGCCTCCGCCAGCGCGTCACGTCGCCGGGCGAGCGTGGCGCGGCGTTCCGGCAGCAGGGTGGCGCGGTCGCGCAGCAAGTGGGCGACGACGAGCTGGTCGAGGACAGGTGCGCCCAGGTCGAGTGACGCGCGCGCATCGAGCACCCGGGCGACCAGCGACGACGGGACGCGCATCCAGCCGATCCGCAGCCCGCCCCAGTACGACTTGCTCACCGAACCGACCGTGATCACACCCTCCGGGTGGTAGGACGCGAACGGTGGTGGCATCTCCTGCCCGTCAAGCCACAGCTCACTGAGGGTCTCGTCGATGATCGCGGTCGTCCGGCTGCGGGCGAACGCGATCGCCAGCCGCTGCCGGTCCTCGGCCGTAAGTAACCAACCGGTTGGATTATGGAAATCGACCACCATCCAGGCCGCCCGCGGCGCCGTCTGCCGAACGGTTGCCTCCAGCAACGGCAGGTCCCACCCGCCCGGACTCATCGGTGCGGCGACGACCCGGCAGCCACTCCGCCGGATCGCGTCCACCGAGTTCGGGTGCGTCGGACTCTCGGTCAGCACCCGATCACCGATCTGCAGGAACGCCCGGACCGCGATCGAGGTCGCGGCCAGCGCCCCGGCGGTGACGATGATCTGGTCCGGCGACGTCGGCAGCCCGCGCTCGTCGTACGTCGCCGCGATCTCCGCCCGCAACTCCGGCAACCCCTGCGGGTGATAACCCGGCGTCGCCAGGTGCCGCGGCAACTCCACGGTCGCCGCAGCAACCGCCGTACTGATCCCTGGTACGGCGGCCGGCGCAGCGCAGGTGAAGTCGTACAAACCGTCCGTGTCGATTCCCGGTGCATGGTGTCGCCCCAGCTCCGGCCCGATCTTCGTCGGCAGCGCGGTCACGCTCCCGGATCCGCGGCGGCTCACCAGGTAGCCGCTGTCCCGCAACTCCCGGTACGCCGACGCCACCGTCGTCCGGCTGACCCCGAGAGTGTCGGTCAGCTCACGCTCACTCGGCAGCCGCGCGCCGGGCATGATCCGCCCGTCCGCGATCAGCAGCCGGAGCCGCTCGGCCAGCACCCGGTACGCCGGTCCCGTGTCCGCGGACCAGGTCTCGAGGAGCCCTCCGAGCGTGCTGGCAGGAAGCTGTTGCCCGTTCATGCAGTCCACTATTGCGCAATTGGCTATCGATCACCAGGCCACTTGGCCCGCAAACTGGGCAAGTGACCGCCACTTCCGCAGCCCCACCTCGTCAGCTCGCCGCGCTCAACCCGATCCAGCAGCTCAAAGCAGGCCACCTTCCGCGCCGCCTCATCCAGCTGTACGTCGGTCTGGTCCTGTACGGCACCTCGATGGGGCTGATGATCCAGGGCAACCTCGGCCTGGACCCGTGGGACGTGCTGCACTCCGGCATCATCAAGCACGTCCCGCTGAGCTTCGGGACGGTCGTCATCCTGATGAGCTTCATCGTGCTGCTGGCCTGGATCCCGCTGCGCCAATGGCCCGGGCTCGGCACGGTGAGCAACGCGATCGTGATCGGACTGGCCACGGACCTCACGCTGGCGACAGTTGACCGGCCGGATGCCCTGTGGGTGCGGATCCTCTTCATGCTCGCCGGGGTCGTCGTCAACGCGCTGGCCGGCGCGCTTTACATCGGCGCCCAGTTCGGCCCCGGTCCCCGCGACGGCCTGATGACCGGACTGGTCCGCCGTACCGGTCTGAGCATCCGCCTCGTCCGGACGACGATCGAGATCACGGTCGTCGCGATCGGCTTCGCGCTCGGCGGGGTGATCGGCGTCGGCACGGTCCTCTACGCCCTGTCGATCGGCCCGCTCCTGCACTGGATGCTGCCGATCTTCACCGTCCGCCTGAAGCCACAGGCCGACTAAAGACCGGCGGTGGGATCCCGAACCAGGGGGCTCGGGATCCCACCGCTGCTATCCGACCGGCTCCAGCTCACGCTCTTCAGCAGCAGGCTGACGAACCTTGAGCTTGCGCGGCCACCAAGCCCACCGCCCGAGCAGCGCGATCACACTCGGCACCAGGAAGATCGACATCACGAACGCCGAGATCACGATCCCGGCCGCGACCGAGAAGCCCATCTCGGTCAGCAACGCCATCCCGGCCAGCATCAGCGACGAGAACGTCCCGGCCAGGATCAGCCCGGCCGACGCGACCGACGGTCCGCCGTGCTCGATCGCGAGATCGGCCGCTTCGCGGGGATCGGTCCCTTGCTCGGCCTCTTCCCGCAACCGCGCGATCATCAGGATGTTGTAGTCGGTGCCGATGGCAACGACGAACAGGTACAGCATGATCGGCAGCGAGAACGTCACCCCGGCATGCCCGGCCGCACCCTGGAAGACGAACACCGTCGCCCCGATCGAGCTGAAGAAGCTCAGCACCACCGCAAGCATCAACACGACCGGTGCGATCAGCGACCGCAGCAGCAGTGCCAGGATGATCGCGATCAGCCCGCCGGCGACCGGGAAGATCACCGACAGATCGCGGTCGTTGGCGGCCCGGATGTCGCTGTAGCTCGACGTCACCCCACCGACCAGCGCGGTCGTCCCGGCCGGCGCCTCGGCGTGCGCGAGATCCTTGAGCTTCCCGTCGACCAGATCCAGAGACGCTGTCGCGTACGGCGCTCCGTTTAGTACGACGTTGATCTGGGCAACCGTCTTGTCGGGGTTCAGCGCCGCCAGACTGCCCTTCCCGTCTGCCGGGAGAATCGCGCCGACCCCGTCCACCTTCGCGAATTTCCCGGCGTACTGGGTGAGTTCGGCCGGATCCAGCGGCGTACCGTCGGTGCTGCGCACGTAGACCGTGGTCGGGCTGAGCGCGCCGGCCGGGAAGCCGGACTGCAGGTCCTTCATGGCTTGAGCGGACTCAGTGCCCTTGGGGAGCTGGCTGAACGCGTCGTAGTCGACCTTCATCCCGAGCGTGCCGAGCGCCAGCGCGACCATCACGGCACCGGAGGCCACCGCAACCAGCGCCGGACGGCGGGCGGTGAAGCGGCCGAGCCGCTTGAAGGTCGCGCCCTTCGGCGTGGTCTGCCAGGACTTCGACGGCCAGAACACCTTCGGACCGAGCAGCGACACGACCGCCGGTACCAGGGTGATCGAGGCGATCGCCATCACGCCGACCGCGATCGCCAGCCCCGGGCCGAGGCTCTTGAATCCACCGAACACGGCCAGCAGCAGCGCGCTGAACGCGACGACGATCGCGCCGGCGGCGGAGACGATCACCTCGGCGACCCGGCTGGTCGCGTTGGCCAGTGCGGCCTTCGGCTCCTCGCCGGCGCGCAGACGCTCGCGGTAGCGGAAGAGCAAGAACAGGATGTAATCCGTCCCGACGCCGTACAGGACGACTGTGAGGATGGTCTGCAGGTCCTGGGTCACCTGAAGGCCGGACGCCTTGGCGACCAGGGCGATCAGGCCGGGCGCGATACTCGCGACGAGGCCGACCGTGAGGATCGGCAGGAACGCCGCCACCGGACTGCGGTAGATGAGCAGCAGCAGGCCGACGATCAGCACGATCGTCGCGATCCCGACCACCACGAACGCGTTGTCGAACGCATCCTTGTTGTCCAGCATCAACGCGGCGTCGCCGGTGACGCCGTACTCGAGGTCGGCGCCGGTCAGCGCCGCATTCGTGGTGTCGCGGATCTTCTGCACCGCGTCGAGCACGGCCTGGTCCTCGGCCAGCCCCTTGAGGCCGACACTGACGATCTGGACCTGTTTGTTCGGTGACACAGCCTGTGGCCCGGTGACCACCCCGACGACCCGGTCGATCTTCGCGGCCGTCAGCTTGCCGGCCAGGTCCCCGACCTTGGCCTGGTCGGCTGCGGTCAGCTCACCGCCGCCGGCGCGTTTGACCACGATGCTCGCGGTCGCGTCGTTCGTCTGCCCGAAGGCGTCACTGGCCAGCTTCTGCGCCTGGACCGACTCGTACGTGTCCGGCAGCAGGCTGGTCTGATCCTTACTGGTGACGTCGGCGAGCGTCGGCGCGAACGCGAGCACGGCCACCGCCGCGACCACCCACGCGGCGATCACCTTCCATGGGTTGCCGACGACGAATCGTCCGAGTGTGCTGAACACCTTGGTACCCCCTCCGGGCTGACTGTTCTCTACCTGCCGCACGGTTGGTAGACTACCTGCCGCACGGTAGGCAAGCAAAGATGAGAAGGTAGGTGACGTGCAGCACGCGACTGGTTCCCGGGACACGAAGGCGGCGATCCATCGGGCCGCGCTCGACCTGTTCTCGGCGCAGGGGTACGAGAAGACGAGCCTGCGGGAGATCGCCGAGCAGGTCGGCATCACGAAGGCCTCGCTGTACTACCACTACTCGTCCAAGCAGGAGCTGCTGCGGGCGATCATCGGCACCTTCGTCGACGATCTGCGCCAGGTGATGGCGCGCGCCGAAGGGCTCGAGTGGTCACGGGAGGCAGAGCAGGAGCTGCTCAGTGCCTACCTCGACGTGGTGGTCAAGCATCGGCGCACCGGCCCCACCCTGATCCGCGACATCGGGGCCGTCCTTGCAGCCATCGACGAGGACCTCGAGGGCCTGATCGCGACCAGCCGAGCCTTCCAGCACTGGCTGGCCGGCCCTGATTCCACGGTCGCCAACCGCCTCCGCGCCGCCGCGGCGATCGAGGCCCTCAGTTCTGCGATGTCCGCCGACCTCCCGCCCGAGTTCAGCGACGCCGAGATCCACGCCACCCTCCTCGACGCCACCACCGCCCTGCTGGCCCGCCGCAGCGGCTAGCTGTCCAGGTGGGACTTGAGGGCGTCGAGGTTCGAGTCCCAGTTGTTGGCCAGAGCTGCGAGGAACTGCTGCGCCAGCTGGATAGGCGCCGAGTGCAGGCGGTAGCGGACGCGGCGGCGTTCGCCGGGCTCGGCGATCAGCAGACCGGCCTCGGACAGCAAGGCCAGGTGTTTGGCGATCGCCTGGCGGGTGATCGGGAGGCGCTCGGCGAGATCGGTCGCCGTGGCCGGGCCGCTCGTGGCCAGCTCGGCCAGGATCGTCCGCCGGCTCGGATCCGCCAGCGCCACGAACACCTGCTCGGCGACCGCCTCGCGATCGATGGATTGGTCAGGCTGCATTGAGGTATTCGACCAGTTCGCCGAGCTCGAGCTGCCAGCCCTCCACGTTTCCGCCGTACGCCTTGGCATAGGCGTCGCCCGTCAGCTGCGCGAAGCCGGACTCCACCACGGTCAATCGGGTGCCACTGTCGATCGGCTCCAGCGTGAACTCGACATAGGTACGGCGTTGGTCGTCCGCGGGCAGTCCGTAGATGTGCCACGTGTAGCCGAACACGGCCGGCTCCTCGAGCCGCTCGATCCGGAGCTCGGCCTTGTCGCCGGTCTCCCAGGTCAGTACGGCGCTGCCACCCGTCTGCAGGTCTACCGTCGCGTTCTGCCCGAACCACGTCCCGAGCCCCTCGGCCGTCGTCAGCGCCGCCCATACCTTCGCCGGTGAATGCCCGAGCTCCACTGTCCGCTCGATCCGATCCGGAAATCCCATCACTGCCTCCACATGTATAGCAACCGATTAGTTGCCATAAATGTATTGCAACTAATCGGTTGCGTCAAGCGGGGCTACTTGGTCAGATCCGGACCCTTGCCGGGCTGGTTCTGCTGACCGCGGCCGTCCGGCGCCTGCTGCGGCGTGGCGTTCACAGCCCCGGTGGCCGGCGCCTGTCCGGAGTTGATCAGCGCGGCCATCAACATCGCCTGGTTGTCCTTGTCCATCGAACCGACCAGCGAGTTCAACGCCGCCTGCCGATCCGTCGCCGACTCCGCGGTCGCGAAAGCATGGACCTGCGAGGCCACACCGGTGATGGCAGTTGCGGAAAGCTGCGGGCCACCCGGGGTCGGCGCCGACTGAGCGTTCAGATCCGGTGCGCTGAACTCCTTCATCGCGTGGAACCCGGCGGCAGCACGACCGGTCGTGTTGCTGACCTTCTCCTTGAACCAGCGGGAGACCCGGCCCGCGGTGGCGGCGATTCCCTGAGTCGCGGAGACGGCCGTGTTGCGGGTCGCGGTGGTGCCCGAGGCGACGGCATTCCGGGTGGCCGCTGCGCCGCTGGAGATGGCTCGGCCGGTGCGGTCGAGGCCGTCGCTCAGCCGGGTCGCGGCCACCTCCGCCTTGACGCCTGCCCGGTCGCGCAGGTCGTCCGCGCGCTCGGCGAGGTCCGCGCCGGTCCGGCCGACCCAGGCGGCGGCATCGCGTCCGTACTGCGCGGTCTGCGAGACGAGGGACTGTGCGCCCTCGCTGAGGCTCCGGCCCTGCTGGCGGGTGAACTCGATCGAGCGATTGACGGCGTTGTAGATCGGGGCCAGCGAGCGTTGGGTCTGCATCGAACGGCGCAGTGCCACCTGATCGGCCTGATCGAGGCTCGCGAGCCAGCGAAGGGCAGCGTCCTGGTCGCCCTGCTGCCACATCCCCGAGCCCTGCCCAGGTCCCTGCGGTCCTTGGTGCGGCGTGGTCATGGTCGAACTCCTAATCGATGTAGACCGCGTAGCCGACATTCACCGTGCGCGTCAGCGGTTCCGGGGTCGGCTGGTCACTGAACAGGTGGATCTGGGCGCCGGGCCGGATCCAGACGGCGACGTGTCGCCGGGGTCCGAAACCACTGGGCGTCCATTGCCTGAGGAAGCGCGGGTCGGTGTGATCACCGAGGTGGTCGGGCTCGCCCCAGTGCTTGCGGGCCAGCGCGAGGTGGTCCGGCCACACCGCGTCGATTCCGGCCTCCGCTTCGGCCATGTCCTCCGGACGAACCTCGTACCCGACCCAGCCGCTGTTGCGGGTGTCGGGGAACACGAGACCGTCGTACGCGACGAGAGTGCTGCCGCGTTTGGTCGTGAAGGCCCACGAGGACATGGTCGCGTCGATCTCCTCGCCCGGCGCGAGCGGAACCGGCGTCCAGCCGGTCGCGTTGCTAACGCGCTGCACCAGGGTGCGGACGAGTGCCGGGCCGGCATCGTCACTGTCCGGTCCGGCGATCGGCGCCCAGTCGGTGATCTCGGCCAGGTCGGCCATGGCCAGGTCGTCGTCGTCGAGCGGCCTGTCCGCTGTCTTCATCCGGTCGTCCTCCTGTGTTCTGAAGCCGGTACGCCGGTCAGCGGGTGCCGCGGCCGTTGGGATCGTTCTTCTGCGCGGCGGACTGCCCGGTGCCGCGGTCTGCCTTCTTGTTCGGGTCGGACTGCGCGGTCTTGGCCGCCTCCTCGCGGGTGCTGGGCCGGACGTCCGCGGTGCCGTAGAAGGCAGCCGCCGCCGCGCGAGCCGCCTGCTCCTTACGAGCTACCTCGTTCGGCTGCTCACCAGCCGCCTGGAACGTAGGCTGCTGCACCTGCGGCCGCTCAGCCTGCCCCGGCCGCGTAGTCGGCTGCCCACCCGCCGCCTGAAACACAGGCTGCGCCGTCCCCCGAGGCTGCTGCTGCCCACCCGCCTGCTGCGGACCGGCCTGCTGTGCGCCCACCTCTTGTACGGCGGGCTGCTGCGGACCGGCCTGCTGAGCTACTGGCTGCTGAGTGGCCGGCTGCTGCTCTCCTGACTGCTGGGTCTCGGGCTGCTCAGCGGACTGCTGCTCGCCCGGCTGCTGCACCTCGGGTTGCTGGGCTGCCGGTTGCTGGTTCTCGCCAGCGGCGGACGCGACCCAGCGCTGGGCCTCGGTCTTGTTGGCCGGCACAGCCTCGTGCTGCCCGACGTGCTGCTGCGCCTCAGCCGACTGCGCCGCCGCCTGCTGAGCTTCTGGCGAAGCCGACTCAGCCTCAGGCTGCTGCACCTCGGGCGACTGGCCCTCCGTCGACTGCACCTGCTGCTGCCCCTCAGCCGCCTGCACGTCCGGCGACTGGGCTTCGGCTGTCTGCGCTTCCGGTGACTGCGCTTCCGACTGCTGCCCCTCAGCCGTTTGCGCCTCCGGCTGTTGGACTTCGGGGGAGTCGACCTCGGGCTGTTGCTGGTTTTCGGCGGCTTCCAGCTCGGCTACCTGTTGTTCCAGGAGGGTGATCTGCTCGCGGAGCTGCCTGAGCTCGTTGCGGAGCATGTCCAGCCGACCGGGGTCGGCCTGCACGGGAGCGCGCGCGGCGTCCTGTCGCGACTGGATCATGCCCGGCGCGGCGGGTGCCTGCAGCTGGGGCGCTTGCTCGCCCGGACGCACCTCGAAGTCACCAGGGGAGCGGAAGGCCTGGACCAGGTTCCGTTGCGCGAGCTGACTCAGGTCGCCGCGCGTCATCGTGCTGTGCCCGAGCTGCGCGCGGATGACCGGATCGACCGTCTTCATGTCCTTGGCGGCCAACGTAGACGCCGCCTTCAGCAGCTTGGTGCCACGCCGCAGGTCCTGCCAGCGCGAGTAGGCGTTGCCCAGCATCCCGCTCAGCGAAGGCGTCTCCGTACGCGGCGCTCTGATCCGCTGCTGGGCGGCCTGCCCCAGCGCACCCAGCTCCGCACGCGCCTGCGCGTTCTGCGTACCGGTCACGCTGCGCTGCATCATCGCGCTCAGGTCGGCCGCAGTCAGGTTCGATCGCCCAAGCGCCTCCCGGAACGCCGGATCGATCCGGCGACGGTCGCTGCGCTTCAGCGTGACCGCTGCCTTGGCGTCCTTCGTGCCCTGCTTGACGTTCCGCTTGTACTCGCGGTTCAGCCGCCGCCGCTGCGACCCGGTGAACTCTGGCGGGTTCTGGCTCATCAGCTCTCCTAGTCGAGGTACATGGCGTAGCCGACGCCGACCGCGGTGGTCAACGGGTCCTTCGACGGACGCATGCTGTACAGCCGCAGCTCGGCGCCCGGGCGCATCCAGACGGCCAGGTGGCGGTGGTCCGCCCCGGCACCGGGCGCCCACTCGTCGTCGAACCCGGGCTTGCTGTCGTCACCGACGTAATCGGGCTGACCGAAGTACTTGCCGACCAGCGCGAGGTGGTCCGGCCAGTGCGCGTCCAGACCGGCCTCCGCCGCGCCGATGTCGTCGGGGCCGATCTCGTACGCCGACCAGCCGCTGTCCGGACAGTCCGCGAAGACCAGGCCGTCGAACACGATCAACGTCGTACGGCGGGGTGTGACGAACCCCCAGGAGACCATCTCGTCGCCGATCGTCTCGCCCGGCTGCAGCGGCCAGGGCTGCCACGGGGTCCGCGCCATCACCCGGTGCACGAGCGCCCGCACGACCTCGGGGCCGGACTCGTCGCCGTCCGGCCCGGCCAGCACGGTCCAGTCCTGGATCTCGGCGAGATCGGCCAGCGCCAGGTCGTCCTGGTCGAGTGGCCTGTCCTGCGTCTTCATGCCCAGATCCCATCTCTCTGCGTACGGCGTCGGTCGCGGCCGGTGACCGTCAGGCGGCTCGGCAACTACTGCCCGCAACGGTAGGCCGCAGCGTGGGTCACGTGCCAGGGGGTTCGACGGATCTGTGGACAACTTGGATCCCCGGTGGCCCGAGGGGATGTCTCAGCGGCGGAACGGCGGTTCGAACCATGGCAGACCAGGCCGTACGCTGGTCCGGTGAATTCCGAACACCACTACGGCTTCGAGACACTCGCCATCCACGCCGGGAACGAGCCCGACCCGACCACTGGCGCAGTCGTCCCGCCGATCTACGCGACCAGCACCTACAAGCAGGACGGCGTCGGCGGTCTGCGCAACGGGTACGAGTACTCCCGTTCCGCGAACCCGACCCGCACCGCGCTCGAGGAGTGTCTGGCCGCGGTCGAGGCAGGGACCCGCGGATTCGCGTTCGCGAGCGGCCTGGCCGCCGAGGACACGCTGATCCGGTCGCTGTGCGTGCCCGGTGACCACGTGGTCTTCCCCGACGACGCGTACGGCGGCACCTTCCGGCTGTTCTCCAAGGTGCTGGGCGCCTGGGGCGTCGAGATGACCCCGGCCGCGGTCACCAACCCGGAGGCGATCCGCGCTGCGATCCGCCCGGGCAAGACCAAGGTCGTGTGGCTGGAGACCCCCACCAACCCGCTGCTGAACGTCGCGGACATCGCCATCGTCGCCCAGATCGCCCATGACGCGGGCGCACTGCTGGTCGTCGACAACACGTTCGCCTCGCCGTACCTGCAGCAGCCGTTGGAGCTGGGCGCGGACGTGGTCGTGCACTCGACCACGAAGTACATGGGCGGGCACTCCGACGTTGTCGGCGGCGCACTGATCGTGCGGGACGCCGAGCTGGCCGACAAGATCGCCTTCCACCAGAACGCGATCGGCGCGGTCGCCGGCCCGTTCGACTCGTTCCTGGTGCTGCGCGGCATCAAGACGCTCGGTGTGCGGATGGACCGGCACAGCGACAACGCGGAGAAGGTCGTCGAGTTCCTGCAGCGGCACAGCTCCGTCAGCAAGGTGCTCTACCCCGGCGTCGAGGGCCACCCCGGCCACGAGACCGCAGCCAAGCAGATGAAGCGGTACGGCGGCATCGTGTCGTTCCGCGTCACCGGTGGCGAGGCCCAGGCGCTCGACATCTGCAACAAGGCCGAGGTCTTCACCCTGGGCGAGTCGCTGGGCGGCGTCGAATCCCTCATCGAGCACCCCGGCAAAATGACCCACGCCTCAGTAGCCGGCACCCCCCTAGAGGTCCCCGCCGACCTGATCCGCCTAAGCGTAGGCATCGAAACGATCGAAGACCTCCTAGAGGACCTAGACCGCGCCATGTCCTGACCCACCCGCCTTCACCATTTGATGGGTTAACCCATCAGCTTGTGGGTTCTGGACCCGCATGCGGGTGGAGAACCCACAATCTCGTGGGGGAACCCATCAGATGGAAAGGCGCGCAACCCAAATGGGGAAAGCGCGCAACGGTCGGTGGCGTGGTGGGTGTGACGAGCG
>NZ_SMKA01000259.1 GCF_004348455.1 Kribbella albertanoniae | reverse complement strand
GGGGAGGTGTACGGGGTTGCCGTTGACCGGGCCGTTTACCGGGTAGACGGTGAGGTCGGCGGGGAGGGGTGTGGTGCCGCAGATCTTGTTGTGGGCTGGGAGTTCGCCGGTGAAGACGAAGGTGTCGCCGATGGCTTCGGCGCAGGCGGAGGCGGAGCCGATGTACTGGCCGTGCTGGCCTTCGTCGTCGATGGCTACGAAGCGGGTGGCCTTGGTGGTGTCGCGGTGGGTGCGGAGGGCGCCCTCGTACGCCGTGGCCGGGTCGAGTTCGCCCTGGACCATCAGGAGGCGCGGGGAGCCGGTCAGGTCCAGCTTGCGGTCCTGGGGCTTGTGCTTCCAGAAGGCGCACATCGGTACGCCGACCATGTAGCCGAAGAAGCTGTACTTGCGGGCCATCTTGTCGGCCTCGGTGAGATAGAACTTCGGGTTGTGGTTCCAGGCGGTGTCGTTGCAGCGGACCGTCGTACCGATGGAGCCGAGGTTGACCACGGCGTCACCCGAGGTCGAGCGGGCGGCTGCCTCCCGAGCATCGGCGAGGATGGAGCGCGCCGAGTCGGTGCGGACAGCAGCGGCTACGGCGGCCGATGCTGCCGGGGCGACGTCGTACCGGGCGCGGATGTTGGCGAGGGTGTCGAAGGCCTGCAGTTCGGGGGCCAGCCGCGCCCACGCCTTGTCGACGTGCCGCAGTTCGACCGCGCCGGAAGCCGACGGGTCCTTGGTGTACTCGTCGTGCACCAAGATGTCGAGGGTGCCGCGGATGAAGCGGACGTTGCCGTAGCTGACGCTGTAGATCGTGCCGTCCAGATCGTCACCACGGACCTTCGACGTACCGGCCTTGACCAGCTTGACCAAATCAGCGCGGATCCGGTCGTACGACGCGGTGACCTGGCGGGACGTGGATCCGAGCCCCTGGATCTGGTCGGCGTGCCGGGCGATCCACGGGAACAGCTGGGTGTCGCGGCGGCGCTGGCCGGAGAACGGGTCGAAGTTCACGTTCTCCCACTGGGTGTGGGTCCAGTCCATGTTCGAGTCGATCACGAACCGGCCGACGCGCTGCGGGTAGGTGTCGGCGTACCAGCCACCGAGCCAGGTGCCGTAGCTGTAGCCGATGAAGTTCAGCTGGCGGGCCTTGAACAGCGCGCGCAGGAAGTCCATGTCGTAGACGGTCTGCTGACTGCTGACGAACTGGCCGAACTCGGTTGCCGAACAGGCCTCAGCCTGCAGAGCAGCCTCGGCCACCTCGACCTTGTGGGTCTGCCGGGTGCGCTCCTTGAAGTCCGGGGTCGTCGGCAGCGCGGCCAGCTTCTCGGCCGTGGTCAGGCACTGCAGCCGCGTACTGGCGCCGAAGCCGCGCGGGTCAAAGCCGAGCAGGTCGAAGTCACTGAACAGCTGCGGCTTGTCGACCCCGAGATAGGCCGACAGGTTCAGGCCGGCACCACCAGGCCCACCAGGATTGGAGGCCATCAGCCCCTTCGACTTCCCGGTGGCCTTGCTGTAGGCGATGGCGACCTCTACGTCGGGGTGCGCGTCCGGGTGTGCCCAGTCCATCGGCACCTTCACCTTGGCGCAGTTCGTGGTCGGCGCCTGCGGGTACGCCTTCTTGACCGCAGCGTCGAACGAGCAGACCGACCAGGTGATCGGCTGGTCCAGGTACCGCTGCGGGATGGACGGCACCGGCGGATCCACGGGACCCGGGCGTGCCGCCGTGGCCGGGCTGACGGCCAGCTGCGGCACGAAAAGCGCCACTGCCAAGGCCATTGCGATCTTGCGAAGTTTCAACACTGCTACTCCTGTAGGCCGGGCGGGGTTGCAGGAAAACAGCAACGTATGCCGGACGAACAGGCGAGGACCAGCTACTGAAGTCAGTACAAGGGCAATCCCTATAGGTCATAGACAGTGAAGATCGTGCAGTACATCGGCGGCGACTCCAGACCCGGGTAGTACAAACGCCCGGCATCATCAGTGATTTTGAAGTACGCCGTGGACGCGCCGACCTGGGACGGCGCCTGCAACTGCATCGTCACGACCACCACCTCCCCCGGCTCCGCATCCGGCACTCGCTCACGCGCCGGCGACCGCAGCCAGCCCGGAGTGCCGGGAGCGCCCTGCCGGGTCAGCCACCGGTCGCGCCAGGGCCGCTCACCGCTGTTGCGGATCTGCCAGGTCTTCTCGAAGGTCTCGTCCCGACGCACCTGGGTCCCGTCCGGCACCGTCTCCCCCGCCAGCTCCGCCCGGTCCTCCGCGTGGTGGTCAGCCGGCACGGACCCGCCCAGTGACACCGGCTGGACGTGCCGCCGCATGTCTCGCAGCGACGTGTCCCGACCAGCCCGTACGGCGGCGTCCAGCTCCGTCAGCTGGTTGACGAGCGCCTGCCGCGCTCCGAACGAGGCGTCGTACCACTCGATCAGCTCGCGACTGGGCTTGGTGTGCCCACGCTCCACCCGGGACAGGTGGCCCTTGTCCCAGCCGGACATCACCGCGGCGCGGGTCAGCGGCACACCGGCAGCCTCTCGGAGCTCGCGCATCCGGCAACCGATCACAAAGCGAGCCTGCGCTGGCCTCACGCTGCACTCCCCAGAAGCACCCAGTCGGCAGACGTTGCCCACTGCGACAACACCGTAACCCTCTGGTTGTCTGAAAGTCAGCGACATCTCGGGTTACATCGATCGAAAAGGACAAACCCCATGCGTACCGCCCTCTTACGCATCACTGCCCGCTTGTCCGCCCTCACCCTGCTCAGCGCCGGCGCCCTGCTCGGCGCCGGGACCCTGCCCGCCCACGCCGCCACCGGAACCGTGGTCACCGACAGCGGCTCCGGCGTGACGATCCGGTCCGGCAACGCGCTCAGTTTCGGCTCGGTCGGCACCCAGCCGAACGGCACGGTCGAGATCGACTGCCAGATCTACGGCGAGCCCGTGACCGGCAAGTTCGGCCGCAGCCTGATCTGGGACCACATCCCCGGCAAGGGCTTCATCTCCGACTCCTACGTGAACACCGGCAGCACCGGCCTGGTCGCCCCGCTCTGCACGAACAACCCGCGGGCCGACAAGGCCATCGCCTGGTACGCCGCTCGCAACGGTTCGACCGCCTTCCAGGGGTACTGCGAGATGGCTGCCGAGAACTCGTACGGCAAGACGGGGATCTGGGAGTCGGCCAAGGCGGACTGGAACGACGCCGTCGCCCGTGGTGTCGCCCACCGTGGTGACCTCAACCCGCCGAAGGGTGCGTTGGTGTTCTGGGACCTGGCCGCGCCGTACGGGCATGTCGGTGTCGCCCGTGGCGACGGCTACTTCTGGGCCACCAGCGTCGGCGGCAAGATCGGCCTCGCGAAGCTGCCCTACTTCTCGAACTACCTCGGCTGGGCCTGGCCGAACTTCTGACCTCACGAGAGCCCTCGGACACCTGCCGCCCTGGGGGTCCGGGGGCTTTCGAACGCTCAAATCCAGCGGACCGTGTTAACTCGGTCACGGATAGCGTTTCCTCTCATAGCCCTGAGGCGGAACTTTCTGTACCGTGCGTGAAAACGCTCTCATGGAAGCGTTTCCACCGCCCCAGCAGAAAGATTTCGCGATGAGCACACCGCGCTCCCGAAGTTTCTATCGTTGTAACCCAACGGTTTACCTGATCGCCATCGTCTCGGCGATCGCCGTGCTGCTGGCCAGCACCGGCATCCAGCCCGCCCAGGCCGCGCCGGCCGCCGAGGACCACGTCGTCCGGCACGACTTCGCGGACCCGGCGCTGGCCGCGCACTACGTCCAGCAGTTCGACGAGATCCGGGCCAGCGGCAAGAAGCTCAGCAAGGTGCTGGAGGAGCGGACCAAGGGCCAGCTCCAGGACGTGATGCCGACGCTCCGGTACGTCGAGTTCGACGCCGAGACCAAGGTCGAGGGCACGATCGCCACGATCGTCATCAAGGCGCCCGATGTCGAGGTGGACGCGACCTGGTGGCAGGGCGCGCTGATCGTCGCGGGTTCCATCCTGGTCGGCGTCGGAGCCGGCGCGGCCTGCGTGTACGCCGGTGGTCCGGCGACCGTCTGCGCCGGCGTCGGCGGGTTCATCGGCGAGTTCGTGAACGGCGCGCTGACCCAGTGGGCCGACGGCAAACTGGGAGATGCCGACGAGTGGGCCAACACGATGGCGAAGTCCATCGCGGCCGGCCTGACGACGTTCGCGATCGCCTGGGCCGGCACGGCCGAGGCGCTGATCTGGTACAAGGCGACCAGCGCCTCGATCGTCCGGTTCGTCCGGACCGTCGAAGCCTTCTTCGGCGGCACGACCGCCGGTGACGCGCTGGCCGGCATGCTGGACACGCTCGAGCGGTACCTGCCGAGCTACCTCCGCAACGCCTCCTCGGCGACCGGCATCTGCCGCGAGCCCACCGGCGAGACCGAGCCGGGCGGCGGCTGGGCCCCGCTCGGCCAGATCGTGCACGCCGCCGACGGCGCGCAGACCCGCTTCATGGACGTCGACGGCGATCTCGACGTGGACCGCGCGGTCTCCGTCAACGGCCGGCTCTACACCTGGACCAACCACGGCTGCGGAATCGACGGCCGGCGGATCTGGCTGCCGCACGGCGACACGTCACCGGCCAGCGCCAAGCAGACCCCGAAGACCGCGTACTTCGGCGATCTCGACGGTGACGGCAAGGACGACATGGTCAACTTCATGACCGCGGCCGACTCCGGCACCGGATTCCCGGCGATGCGGGTCTGGCGTAACGAGTCCAGCGGCCAGACCGTCCGCTGGGGCACCCCGGTCATCGTCGCCAACGACCTCGGGTACGTCGGAATCCCGGTGTTCGCCGATCTCGACGGCGACCGTGACGACGACCTGATCATCCCCGACCGACTCAACTTCCTGACCGCCTGGGAGAACACCAAGACCACCGGGCTGCCGAAGCCCGGCGACTGGGACAAGATCGAGGGCTTCACGCACCCCGCGGAAGGCCCGACCGGATCGGTCTCCTACCCCGACATCAACGGTGACGGCCGGGCCGATGTGGTCGTCGTCCGGTACATGACCGGTGACGTGGACGCCTGGCAGAACCTGGGCACGGGCTGGACCGAGACCGCCAGCAAGATGACCGCCGCGGCCGACCCGTGGAAGTCGCTCGGCACGATCCGCTCCGGCGCCGCGTTCGGTGGCACTGTCGGTGACTTCGGCGACCTCGACGCTGACAAGGTCTCGGACTTCCTGCTCTACAACACGAACTCCAAGGGGGTCGACGGCTGGCTGCTGCCGAGCGAGGCCGCGGCCGGTGCCAACGGTGGGGTCGGCGACCCGATGGAGGCACACCCGGGCGGTGACGACGGCGGCACGCGCCCGGCACCGAGCGGCGACTGCCGGCCGGATGGTCTGGCAACCACGCCGGGCGTGGCGACGCCGTACTGCAAGATCTACCAGGGTGACGGCCGGGAGTGGCTCGGTCAGGGCCGGGACCGCCGGGTTGTTGCCTACTTCAACGGAGGCCGGACGGGGGCCGACGGGACGCCGCACTACTTGGTGAAGAACATCCCGTGGTCGAATGTCACGCATCTCAACTATGCGTTCGCCTCCGTGCAGAACAACGCCATTGCCGTTGACAACGCGGCGACCGGGATGGAGTGGCCCGGCAAGTTCGGCGCCGAGATGGATCCGTCGTTGCCGTACAAGGGTCACTTCAACCTGCTCACGAAGTACAAGCGCCTGCATCCGCGGGTGAAGACCCTGATCTCGGTCGGCGGCTGGGCCGGGTCGGGCGGTTTCTACGCGATGACCACGAACGCCGACGGCAGTGTCAACCAGGCCGGGATCGACACGTTCGCGGCCTCGTCGGTCGACTTCCTGCGCACCTACGGGTTCGACGGGCTCGACATCGACTTCGAGTACCCGACCGTCCTCGACGACACCGGCAATCCGAATGACTGGAGTGTGGCCAACCCGCGCCGCAAGGGCCTGCCGACTGCCTACACCGCGTTGATGAAGACGCTGCGCGATGCGCTGAACCGGGCGTCGGTTGCCGACAACAAGTACTACCTGCTCACCTCGGCGTCGTCGGCGTCCGGATACCTGGTGCGCGGGATGGCCAACCAGACCAACCTGGACTACCAGGACTTCACCAACCTGATGTCCTACGACTTCCACGGCACCTGGAACGACGTCGTCGGTCCGAACGCCGCGTTGTTCGACGACGGCAAGGACCCGGAACTCGCGGAGAACTACGCCACCCCGGAGTACGGCGGCATCGGCTACTTCAACACGAACTGGGCGATGAAGTACATGCGCGGCGCGTTGCAGGCCGGGCGAGTGAACATCGGCGTGCCGTACTACACGCGCGGCTGGAAGAACGTCACCGGCGGCACCAACGGCCTGTGGGGCAAGTCGGCCAAGCCGGACGGCTGTGAACCGGGCACCGGGATCAAGCGTCCCTGTGGTGACGGCGCGGTCGGCATCGACAACATCTGGCACGACAACACCGCCAACGGGGGCGAGTTGGGCTCGGGCACGAACCCCTTGTGGCACACCAAGAACCTGGAGAAGAACATCCTCCCCAGGTACGCGCCGAACGTCGGCCTCGACCCGGCCGACCCCGCGGACCGGTTGACCGGGTCTTACACCCGGCACTGGGACGACACCACCAAAACATCCTGGCTGTGGAACGCCGACAAGAAGGTGTTCCTGTCCACCGAGGACGAGCAGGGCATCGACGCAGTCACGGATCTCGTGAAGGCCACCGGCGCCGGTGGCGTGATGATGTGGGAGCTCGGCGGCGACTTCGCCTGCCCGGCGGTCGTCACTGCGCAGAGCCCGTGCGGCATGGGCTACACGCTGACCACCCGGCTGAACGAGAAGCTGGGCAATGCCGGTGCCTCTGACAACAACCGCCGTACCGGCAGCACCGGCATCGCGCCGACGGTGACCGCGAACATCAGCGTGGACATGGTCAACTACCCGACCACGACCGCGAACCTGTGGCCGCTGCAGCCGACGGTCCGGATCACCAACAACACCGGCCGCACGCTCGGTGGCGGTAAGGACACCAAGCTGGCGTTCGACATCCCGGCCTCGACGTCGCCGCTGGTCAAGGACTTCAACTGGCAGACCGGTGACCAGGGCGGGCAGTGGAAACTCACGGCCGGTACGACGTTCCACCGGGTCACGACGACGCTGGACTACTGCCAGATCATTCCGGCCGGGAAGACCCTCGATCTGCCGATCATCTACTACCTCCCGATCACCGGTCCGGTGAATACCAGCCTGTCGATCGCCGGTACGCCGTACTCGCCGGTGACCGACAACCTCAAGGGACTCGGTACGGCGACGCCACCGGCCGGCGGCTGTAGTGCCGGGAACTGGGATTCGACCAAGGTCTACGACCCGACCACCCAGACGATCGAGCAAACCACGGTCAAGTACAACGGCAAGGTCTGGAAAGCCAAGTGGTGGACCCAGAACAACATCCCGGGCACCGGCCCGGACCCTGACCACGAGCCCTGGAAGCTCATCGGTCCGGCCAGCTAGCCTCCATCCGATCCAGCCAGTCGGCGACCAGTGCGTGGTACAGCGCTGGTCGCCGTGCTGGTAGGTCGTGCCCCTCCTGATCCAGTACGGCGTACGTCGCGGTCGGGTAGTCGATGAGCAGATCCCACGCGTCGTCGTATCCGGTGACGGTGTCCTGCCGCCCGGTCACGATCAGCGTCGGCCGAACGAAGAGCGCAGCCGGGTCCTTCCGCAAGCCGTAAGTCGTCGGGTCGCTCTGGATCCGCCCGAGGAATTCCAGGTCGGCCGACTGCTCGGCGGGGTCGTAGAAGTTGTCCTGCTTGGCCTGCCAGGCGGCGGCGTAGGCCGATGTTCGCTGCAGATACTCATCCGTCGGCAGCGTGCGGTGGGTGTGGTCGGCAATCACGCCGGGCACCCGAAGCAGCAGGCCGAGGATCCGTGCGGGGTCGCGCTTGATCAGCCCTCGTGCATGCAAACCACCTGCCGAGGTGCCTGCGACGGCGTACTGGTTGCTGCCGACAACCTCGCCGATATCTGCCGCAATGGCATCGAGCATCCCGTCCTGGTCCGTGATCGACGGATCGCCTCGGCGATGGTTGGTGCCGGGTGGGTCGATGTAGATGCGGCGCCAGCCGGAGCGGGTGGCGAAGACCGGTTCATGGGTGGCTTGGTCCTCGCCGTTGTTGCCGCCCCAGCCGGGCAGGAAGACGATCGGGCGGCCGCTGCCGAAGGATTCGTAGTACACACAACAACAGTAGCCACCGCCGGGGACAGTCAGCGCGCCTTTCTCTTCGCAGCAGACGGCGGCCGCTCCCCCGACCCGCGCTGGATCAACGCGCACGGCAGCACGATGCGCTGCGGCGGCCGACGGTCCGTGCCCGCGGCTCGGTCCAGCAGCAATCGCGCCGCGCTGCGGCCGAGCTCGGCGATGTCCGACGCGACCACAGTGACCGGTGTCGGCAACATGTCGGCGAGCCGGAAGTCGTCGAAGCCGACCACCGCGGGCTCGCGGCCGAGCTCACCGAGCGCCCGCAAGACACCTTCGGTCAGGAAGTTGGTCGACGCGAAGATCGCGGTCGGCGGATCGGGCCGCAGCATCAGCTCGCGCGTCGCCTTCTCCGCGGACTCGGCATTTCCCTCGGGCAACTGCACCACAAGCGATTCGTCCACCTCCAGGCCGGCAGTCCGGTGCGCCCGCCGGAATCCGCGCAGCCGCCGTCCGGTCGTGTAGTACGACGGCGCCAGCAGAATCGCGATCCGCTCATGGCCCTGGTTGAGCAGGTGCTCGGTGGCCAACCGCCCGCCACCCTCGTTGTCGACCATCACGATGTCGGCCTCGATCCCGGTCGCCGGCCGGTCCACGAACACAACCGGAACACCAGCGCCCGCCAGGAACGCGTGATCACCCTGGTCCGGCACGATCATCAGCCCGGCGACCTGGCGGCTGACCAGCTCCCGGATCGCCCGCTTCTCCCCCTCCGGATCCTCGTCCACACTGCCCAGTACGACGGCGAACCCGGACTGCCCGGCCACCTCGAGCGCGGCCTTGGCGATCGTCGCGTAGAACGGGTTGGTCAGGTCGCCGAGCACCAGCGCGAGACTGGACGACTTCTTCCCCGGCCGCAGCGCGCGGGCGACCTCGTTGCGCTGGAAGCCGAGCTGGTCGATCGCCGTCCGGACCCGCTGCGCGGTCTCTTCGCGAACACCGTGCCCGCCGTTCACCACCCGCGACACCGTCCCGAGCCCGACCCCCGCCCGCCGGGCCACGTCGATCATCGTCGGCCGAGCGGCCTCGGGGGTGTTTGGAAACGTTTCGGGCACGGGGTTGACTTCCTTTTGGCGGCACGGCATCGTCCACTCCACACTAAAACTTGGAAACGTTACCGTCCAGCATCCTCGACCCTGGAGATCGGATGAATCGAGAACACCGATGACGCGGGAGGCCGGGTGACCCGGCTGAGCCGTCCGTTCCAACGTGGCAACACCCGCAGCCGCGGCGGGCTGAGCCGCAGCGCCGGTTCCGACACCCTGGCGGCGTACCTGTTCATCGCACCGGCGATCATCGGGTTCGCGGTCTTCGTCGGCTACCCGCTGATCCGCTCCTTCTATCTGGCACTGACGAAGTACAACGGCCTGGCCGAGCCGGTCTTCGTTGGACTCGGCAACTTCCGCCGTCTCTTCACAACCGACCCGGCCTTCTGGCCGGCCCTGCGCGCAACCGGGTACCTGGTGGTCCTGTACGTGCCGCTCTCACTCATCCTCGGCCTCGCACTGGCGATGTTCTGCAACCAGCGCTTCCGCGGTGTGAGCCTGCTCCGGACGCTGGCCTACCTGCCGGTCGTCCTACCTGCGGTAGCCACCATCACGCTCTGGAAGTTCATCCTGAACCCCCAGGTCGGCCTGCTGAACACCGTCCTCGATCGTCTCGGCCTGCCGACCAGCCTGTGGCTGCAGAGCCCGACGATGGCGATGCCCTCCGTCGTACTGATGATGTTGTGGGGCGTCGGCGGCACGATGATCATCTTCCTGGCCGCGCTGCAAGCCGTCCCGACCGAGCTGTACGAAGCAGCCAAGGTCGACGGTGCCGGGCCGTGGTCGGCGTTCGTCCGGATCACGGTGCCGACGATCAGCCCGATCATCCTGCTGCAGGTGATCCTGCAGACCACCGCTGCCCTGCAGACCTTCAACCAGCCCAAGATCCTGACGAACGGCGGTCCCGGCTTCAGCACCAGCGTGCTGATGCTGTCGATCTACAACAACGGCTTCCCCAACCTCGGCCGGATTCCCCAGCTCGGCTACGCGTCGGCGCAGGTCTGGGTGCTGTTCGTGATCATCATCGCCGTCATCGCCCTGGCCGCGAAGTTCACCTCCCTTTGGACCTACAGTGACAACACTCCCGACTGACCGCCGGCCACGCCGTTTGATCGGTACGACGGCCTGGTACGTGACTGCTCTGTTCGTTGCAGCCGTCATGATCGTGCCGCTGTTGTGGATGATCACCATCGGCCTGAAGAGCGGGTCGGCCGTCTTCGAGATCCCGCCGCGATTGCTGCCGCGCGAATGGACCTGGCGCAACTTCATCGACGGACCGCAGGCGATCCACTTCCCGCGGCTGCTGCTCAACTCGACGATCATCACCGCACTCAGTGTGCTCGGCGGCGTGATGACCGCGATGATGGCCGGCTATGCGCTGGCCCGGTTGCGCTTCCCTGGGCGCAAGGTCTGGTTCTACCTGTTCGTCGGCAGCATGCTGCTGCCCGGCGTGGTCGGACTGATCCCGCTCTTCCAGCTGTACAAGAGCATCGGCTGGTACGACACCTGGCTGCCGCTGATCGTCCCGGCCTTCCTGGGCGGGAACCCGCTGTTCATCTTCCTGGCCCGCCAGTACTTCCTCGCCATCCCGTACTCGATCGACGAGGCCGCCAAGATCGACGGCGCCGGGCACCTGCGGATCTTCACCCAGGTGATGCTGCCGCTGACCCGGCCGGCCTGGATCACGATGGCGATCCTCGCCTTCCAGGCCTCCTGGAACGACTACCTGAACCCGCTGGTCTACCTCTACTCGTCCGGCAAGTGGCCGTTGTCGGTCGGGATGGCCGCGTTCATCTCGCCGTTCGCCGGCAAGACGCCGGACTGGAGCTACTACATGGCCACCAACCTGCTCTACATGCTGCCACCGCTGATCCTCTTCTTCGTCGCGCAGCGCTACTTCATCCAGGGCCTCGGCTCGCTCGGCAGCACCACCCAGAAATGAGGGACAACCTGTGAACACCAAGCTCATCGGTGCGGCCGCGCTGGCCTGCGCCGGGTTGCTGACGCTGTCGGCCTGCGGCGGCTCGGACTCCGGTTCGAGCGACGGGCCGGTCACCGTCACCGTGATGACGTGGGAGTCGACCCAGACCAACGCCGTCATCAAGAAGGCGCTGGCTTCTTTCGTGGACCCGAACATCAAGGTCGAACTGCTCGACACCCCAAGCGGTCAGTACGGCGACAAGCTGTCGTCGCTGACCCAGGCGAAGAAGCTGCCGGACCTGTTCTGGTGCGGTAACGACACCGAGCAGCAGTACACCCAGCAAGGCCTGCTGGTCGACTGGACGAGCAAGCTCACCGGCGACTTCGGCCCGGACAAGTTCGTCGGCTCCGCGATCGAGAACTGGAAGACCGCCGACGGCCAGATGGGCGGACTACCGTCGCTGATGAACACCTACGGCCTCTGGTACAACGCCGACGCGTTCACCGCGGCCGGCCTGCAGATCCCGAAGGACGGCTGGACCTGGGACGAGATGTACGCCGCCGCCACGAAGCTCACCGGCAAGAACGGAGCGAAGTACGGGCTCGTCGCCGATCAACTCACCGGACCGGACGGCCCCTTCACGATGAGCATGTACGCCGTCTCCGCGGGTGGCGCACCCTTCACCGACAACGTGAACCACCCGACCAAGGCCGAGGCCGACGCCAAGTACACGGAAGGCGTGCAGAAGCTGACGGACGCGGTCAAGAACGGCTCGGTCGCACCACCCGGGTACGACGCCTCGAACGCCCAGTCGCTGTTCGCGGCCGGCAAGGTGCCGATGATGTTCGGCGGACAGTGGCTGGCGGCCGGGTTCCAGGTCGACAAGCCGAAGGTGAAGTACGGCTTCGCCCCGTTCCCCCAGGTGACCACCCCGGCCACCTTGTACGACTCGGTCGGCATCTGCACGCCGCAGTACACGAAGGACCAGGACGCAACCTTCAAGGTGCTCCAATACATCAACACCAAGGTCTGGGACGCAGTCCTCCCGGAGTCACCGGTCGCACCCCCGGCCTACACGCCCGCGCAGGCCAGCTACTTCGACGCCCTCACCAAGGCCCAGCAGACCACAGTCGTCGACAC
Source organism: Kribbella albertanoniae (assembly GCF_004348455.1). GTDB lineage: Bacteria > Actinomycetota > Actinomycetes > Propionibacteriales > Kribbellaceae > Kribbella > Kribbella albertanoniae. Next base: position 1,374 of record NZ_SMKA01000259.1, on the reverse strand, counting down.
CGTCAAGGCCGACCTGGCCGCCGAAAAGACGGTCGGCGTCCGCTTCACCACCCAATGGGCCCAGCAGGTAGGCGACCTCACCACCGCCGAGTACCAACCCATCCTCAGCGGCAAGAAGCCCATCACCAACCTCCCGTCGTACATCGAAAAGATCAACGCCCTCATCAAGTCCGGCGGCTAACCCGGTACGACGTTGAGCACCGATCAACCATCCGCGCCCCCGCCCCGTGGTTGATCGGTGCTCAAGGTGAGCCGGCCAGGCGACCTTGTGCACGGTTCGACCGTTCTGCCACGGCGCAGGTGGTTGGTGGATGCTCAAGGTGGCGCCGGACCGCGATCTCGGGTCCGGGGTCGGGCCAGCGCGACCGCGGCTCCGCGCCGCCTGGGGTTACCGGGCTCTGGTTGCTGTGCGGAATGTGGCTGCCAGCCAGTGCTGGATGTGTGGGTTTCTTGTACGGCGGCCTCGGTGGCGGTGCACTCGGATGCGGCCGGTCTCGTACGGCGGTGGTTGCTCGCCGCTGCGGCCGGCGTTACAGAAGAGGTGTGGCTGGGAGAGGTGTGGCTGGGAGAGGTGTGGCTGGGCAGGTCTTGGGCTGGGCGGGATGGTTGGGTCGGCGGGCAGAGGTGAACGAGGCCTGGGGCTGACGGGCTTTGGTTGCCGCCGACAACGACGAGGCCTGTCAGCTGACCCGCCGCGGTGGTTCGAGGCGGATCGGGCTGGCCGGGGTGCTGTACGGGTTGTCCAAGCGGCTGGGGAGTCCTACCCCCCGAAAACGACCGGTAGAACTCCCCAACCCGCGCACCAACCAGCCGAACCGCCGAACCACGTACACCTACTCGGGCCCCCGGACACCCGACCAGATGTCCGAGGCCCCCACCAGGTGACCGCAGTACCACCCGGCCCACCTGCATGCGGGGCCGCAGAGCGCCGTACCCGCAACGTCCGAAGGATCCGAGGGCGTGGTCTCCGGATCTTCGGACGTTAAACGTTGCGCGGGGCTAACGTCCGAAGGATCCGAGGGCGTGGTCTCCGGATCTTCGGACGTTGTGGCGGGCAGGACGGCGATCACCTGAACAGCGGACAGAACAAGCGGATATCCGTTCAATGCCCTGGTTCTCCGCTCGAATAACGAGGGGAGAACCAGCAATCCGGGCGGAGATCCCCTCATTTTCCGCGTGAGCGCCACAGCCGGAGGGCCAGCTGCGGGGATATCCCTCCAGCTGGGGGGTTGCCCATCGAAATTTTCAGTGGGCAACCCCCCAACTCGACAGGCAACCCCAGCTGTACCGACGCCACACGCCCGCGGCCACGCTTTGGGGGGTGCTTCCCGACGCCATTCCGGTTCGCCAACCCACCATCGGATGGGTATACCC
>NZ_SMKA01000258.1 GCF_004348455.1 Kribbella albertanoniae | reverse complement strand
CTAGTTGGGGTGGTAGGGGGTCGGCGCCGTCCAGTTGGCGGATGAGGGCTTCGATGCCTAGTTGGCCGAGCTCGTGGCCTGGGGTTCGGAGGAAGGTGAGTTCGGGGTCGCTGAGGGCGGCGACCTCCGGGACCATCAGGAGTGCGAGCACCGACATGTCGCCGGGGACGTCGCGGCCTTGGCGTTTGAGGGCGGAGACCACGCCTAGTGCGCCGTACTCGTTGGCGACCAGGATCGCGGTGGTCGACGGGTGCTCGCGGAGTAGGCGTTCGGCTGTTTCGCGGCCGGAGCGGGTGGTGTCGGAGCAGGGTTCGACGACGGTGCGCAGTCCGTACTCCGCCACCACCCGCCGGTACGCCGCCTCTGATCGGACCCAAGGCCCATATTCGTGGAACCGAGGGTCGGCCAGGTCGCCTGAAATCAGCGCAAGCTCCCGGTGGCCGAGCTCGTACAAATGCCCGACCGCCGCTTCCACAGTCGCGTCGAAGTCGATGTCCACATGGGCCAGCCCATCGAGCTCGGTCGTCCGCCCGATCAGCGCAAAGGGCGTGCCCGTCTCGCGCAGCACCTCAACACGTGGATCGGCGAGCTGGACCTCCATCAGGACGACCCCGTCGACCAGCCCCTGGCCGAGCAGTTCCCGCAGCTCGACTCCGTCGTTGCCAACCGGCCACAGCACCAGGTGGTACTCCTGCGCGCGCGCTCGCTCCGCCGCCGCGGTGAAGAACTCCGCAGTCGACATCCCGAAGCGGTGCTCGAGCGCGGGATAGGCCATAGCGATGATGCGTGTCCGCCGGCTGGCGAGCGCCCGGGCGACCACGTTGCGCCGGTAGCCGAGCTCGGCCATCGCCTGCTCGATCCGGGCCCGGGTGGCCGGGGTCACCGGTTTGGTGTCGTTGAGGAGGAACGACACCGTCGCGATCGACACACCCGCGCGTTCCGCGACGTCGCGCATCGTGACCATCGAGGCCTGCCCCCTTCTGAACTCTTGACACCACTGTGACCCAAGGAACATAGTCCTTGAACCTCGGAGTTAAGCGCTTTACCTGCGACTGTGCAAGGAGTCCGATGTGATCACCAGCAAGCGGTCCACCACCGTCCTGGCGGGTGCGGTAGCCCTGTCACTCGCCCTGGCGGCCTGCGGTGGCGGCAACGACAACGGCAGCAGCGGCAACAGCGGTGCCGCGGTCACCAGCCTGACTGTCCTCGACTACTACAACAACGACCCCGACAAGGCGCTGGTCCAGAAGGGCCTGGATGCCTGCGGGACCAAGCTCGGCGTCAGTATCCAGCGGGAGACGGTGCCTGGTGACACCTTGATCCAGAAGGTGCTGCAGCAGGCGTCGTCGAAGACGCTGCCCGATGTGCTGATGCTCGACAACCCCGACGTCCAGCAGATCGCGGCCACCGGCGCCCTGGCGCCCCTGAACGACCTGGGTCTGAACGCGGACGGCGTCATTCAGGGCATGGTCGACGCGACGTCGTACGACGGCAAGCTCTACGGACTGGCGCCGGTGACGAACACGATCGCGCTGTTCTACAACAAGGACATGCTGGCGGAAGCCGGCGTGCAGCCGCCGAAGACCTGGGACGAGCTGAAGGCCGCTGCCAAGAAGCTGACCAAGCCCGGCCGCTACGGCATCGCGTTCAACGCCAACGCGACGTACGAAGGTTCGTGGCAGTTCCTGCCGGCCATGTGGACCAACGGCGGTGACGAGACCGACCTGAAGACCCCGCAGGTGGCCGAAGCCCTGCAACTGTGGGTTGATCTCGTCCAGTCCGGCTCGGCGTCGAAGAGCGTGATCAACTGGACCCAGGGCGACGCCAAGGACCAGTTCGTGGCCGGCAAGGCCGCGATGATGGTGAACGGTCCCTGGCAGATCCCGGCGTTGCAGGAGAGCCCGAAGGTGAAATGGGATGTCGTCACCTTCCCGCTGAACAAGCCGGATCAGACACCGGTCGCGCCGCTCGGTGGCGAGGCCTGGACGGTCCCGCTGAACAAGGACCAGGCCAAGCAGCAGAAGGCCGCCGATTTCGTGAAGTGCCTGAACTCCGACGAGAACGAACTGGCCTGGGCGAAGGCCCGCTTCACCCTCCCGACCAAGGCCGCGCTGCTCGACCAGTACGCCAAGGAGGTGCCGTCGATGAAGGCGTTCGCCGAGCAGGTCAAGACGGCCCGCTCCCGGACCGGCAAACTCGGCGACAAGTGGCCCGACGCCGCGAAGGTGATCTACCAGGCGATCCAGCTCGCGCTGACCGGTAAGGCCTCGGCGCAGGACGCCTTCAAGCAGGCCTCGGGCGGCTGATATGGCGCAGGCGACACTGACCCGGACAGTCGCCGTACGGCGGGGGCGTGGCCGGCGTGGCGAGAGCCTGACCAAGGTCTTGTTCGTGCTGCCGGCTGCGCTAGCGATGGGCGCGCTGTTCGGGTACCCGGTCGTGAAGAACCTGGTGATGAGCCTGCAGGACTACGGCCTGCGCACGTTCTTCACCGGCGAGGCGCCGTTCATCGGACTGAAGAACTACTCGGCGATGGTGAGCGACCAGTTGTTCTCGCAGGCGATGGTGAACACCGCGTTGTTCACCATCGGCTCGATCGCCTTCCAGTTCGGCATCGGCCTGGCGCTCGCGTTGTTCTTCCGGAGACGTTTCCCCCTCGGTGGTCTGCTGCGGTCGTTGCTGTTGCTGCCCTGGCTGTTGCCGCTGATCGTGTCGAGCGCGACCTGGCGCTCGATCCTCGAGCAGGACAACGGCATCCTGAACCGCACGCTGACCGGGTTGAACCTGATCGACCAGCCGGTGCCCTGGCTGAACTCGCCGTCGGTCGCGTTGATCGCGGTGATCGGGGTGAACATCTGGATCGGGATCCCGTTCAACGTCACCCTGCTGTACTCCGGTCTGGCCGAGATCCCCGAGGAGTTGTACGAGGCCGGCCAGCTGGACGGGGCGACCGGCTGGCGCGCGTTCACGCACATCACCTGGCCGAACCTGCGCGCGGTGGCCGGCGTACTGCTGATGCTCGGTGTCGTTTACACGATCAAGGTGCTGGACATCATCCTCGGTCTGACCGGCGGCGGCCCGGCCAATGCGACGCAGACGCTCGCGACCCAGTCGTACGAACGGTCCTTCGTCGACTTCAAGTTCGGTGAGGGCGCGGCGCTGAGCAATCTGCTGATCGCGCTCTCGTTCGTGTTCGCGATCTTCTACCTGCGCAGCACCCGCCGCGCGGTGGACGAGTGAGGAGCCGGCGATGACAGATTCGGCCACCCGCCGAGCGACGCACACGATGATCGGCATCGTGATCCTGGCCGTGATGCTGTTCCCGGTCTACTGGATGGTGAACGCGTCGCTGCAACCGTCCGGCAACACCCTGACGGCCGGCTTCCTGCCGCTCGACCCGAGCTTCGCCGGCTACCGGCGGGCGCTCAGCGAGCAGGGCGGCAACCTGGTCACCAGCCTGATCATCGCGACCGGGACGGTCGTGCTGAGCCTGGCGATCGCGGCACCATGCGCCTATGCGCTGTCCCAGTTCCGGTCTCGCTGGGTGTCGATCGGCCTGCTGGCGATCCTGATTTCGCAGATGATCCCGGGGATCGTGATCGCGAACGCGCTCTACACGGCGTACGAACGGATCGGGTTGCTGAACTCGATTCCCGGCCTGATCCTGGCCAACTGCAGCAACGCGCTGCCGTTCGCGATCCTGATCCTGCGGTCGTTCATGCTCTCGCTGCCACCGTCGCTGGTGGAGGCCGCGCGGGTCGACGGTGCCGGACTGTTCCGGGCATTCGTCGCGATCGTGCTGCCGATCAGCCGGAACTCCCTGATCACCGCGGGACTGTTCAGTTTCCTGTTCTCCTGGAGCGACTTCCTGTTCGCGCTGACGCTGACCACCAAGGGCGGCATCCGGCCGGTCACCTTGGGCATCTACCAGTACCTGGGCACCCAGGTGCAGAACTGGAACGCGGTGATGGCCACCGCGGTCCTGTCGGCGATCCCGGCCGTCGTGCTGCTGATCGCCGCCCAGAAGTACATCGCCGCCGGCGCCGTCGGCGGAGCGGTCAAGTAACTCCTGAAAAGGACATCTACAGATGACGATTCGCGTACTCGTCTGGGGCGAGAACCGGCACGAGCAGACCGAGCCGCATGTCGCCGAGATCTACCCCGACGGCATGCACGCCACCATCGCGGCCGGGATCGCGGAGAACCTCGGCGACCAGGCAACAGTCGGTACGACGACGCTCGACGAACCGGAGCACGGTCTGACCGAGGAGGTGCTGGCCGACACCGATGTCCTCGTCTGGTGGGGTCACGCGGCGCACGGTGAGGTCGAGGACAAGGTGGTCGAGCGGGTCTACCAGCACGTGCTGGCCGGTATGGGGCTCGTCGTCCTGCACTCCGGCCACTGGTCGAAGATCTTCGGCAAGCTGATGGGTACGTCGTGCACCCTGCGCTGGCGTAGTGAGCGCGATCGCGAGCTGGTCTGGACGGTCAGTCCGACGCATCCGATCGCGCAGGGGGTGCCGCACCCGATCGAGATCGAGCAGCAGGAGATGTACGGCGAGTTCTTCGACATCCCGGTGCCGGACGAACTGATCTTCATCTCGACGTTCAGTGGTGGCGAGGCCTTCCGCTCCGGCTGCACGTTCCGCCGTGGGCACGGGAAGATCTTCTACTTCTCGCCTGGTGACCAGGACTACCCCGTCTACCACCACAAGGACATCCGCAAGGTGATCGCGAACGGCGTCGCCTGGGCGAAGTCCGATCGCCCGGAGCGCGCCGTACCGACGTTGCTGCGGTACGAGAGCGGCGACTTCTTCAACGGGCACGGCTACGGCGGCCCGATCGAGGAGGCGGCCGATGCCTGAGCCCCTGCGCATTCTGCAGGTCGGCGCCGGCGGGATGGGGCGCGCGTGGCTCCGCACGATCGCTGCGAACCCCGACGTGACGCTGGTCGGGCTGATCGATCTCGACACCGGGCTGGCTCGAAGTGCGGCCGACGAGCATGGGTACGGCGACGTGCCCGTGGCCGCGTCGATCGACGAACTGGCGGCTTCCGCCGAGGCAGTAATCGACGTGACGGTTCCGCTCGCCCATCCGGTGGTGAGCGCGACTGCGCTGCGCCTGGGGCTACCGGTGCTGTCGGAGAAGCCGCTGGCCGAGACAGTGCGCGAGGGGCTGCAGATGGTCGCTGCGGCGGAGCTGAGTGGCAAGCTGCTGATGGTGTCGCAGTCGCGGCGGTACTTCCGGGCCGGCAACGCGTTCGCGCGCCAGATCGCTCAGCTCGGACCAGTGGGCACACTGACGTGTGAGTTCTACAAGGCGCCGCACTTCGGTGGTTTCCGGGAGCTGATGGCTGAGCCGCTGCTGGTCGACATGGCGATCCACCAGTTCGATCTGGCCCGAAAACTGATCGGTTCTGCGCCGGTGTCGGTGTACTGCGACTCCTACAACCCGGTGTGGAGCTGGTTCGACGGCAATGCGGCCGCCAACGCCGTATTCACGTTCGCCAACGGGACCAGGTTCGTGTTCAACGGCAGTTGGTGCGCACCGGGCCTCGAGACCTCGTGGAACGGTCGCTGGCGAGCCAGTGCGGCCGGCGGGACGGCGTACTGGGACGGCGACAACGCACCGGCCGCCGAGCTGATCTCTGGGGAGACCCTGGTGGCGGAGCTGGCTGAGGAGCCTGAGGAGATCGCGGGCTCGCTGGTGGAGTTCGTCGCTGCGGTCCGTTCGGGGACGGTGCCCCAGTCCGAGGTGCACTCCAACGTCATCAGCGTGGCCATGGTGGAGGCTGCCGTACAGTCCGCTGCTACTGGCGTGCCGGTGCGGATTGCCGACGTACTGACTGCTGCGCACGCGGAAGCGATCGCTACTGCGTCAGACACCGCTGTGCGAGCCTGCTTGGAGGGATGGCCGGACGTGCTGAAGACTCTGGAGCCATGACGACGAGCAGCACACCCCGCTTGCGGTTGACGCCGATGCGCCCGCGGGACCCGCAGGAGCCCGGGCGCACGGCATCCACACTGGAGCTGTTCTTCGACCTGGTGTTCGTGGTCGCCGTGAGCGTTGCGGCGGCCCAGCTGCACCACGCGCTCAGCGAGGACCACATCGCGCACGGCGTGCAGTCGTTCGTGATCGTGTTCTTCGCGATCTGGTGGGCCTGGATGAACTTCACCTGGTTCGCCACGTCGTTCGCGACCGACGACTGGCTCTACCGGGTGCTGACGATCCTCCAGATGGGCGGCGTGCTGGTGCTCGCGGCCGGCATCGAGCGCGTGTACGCCGACGAGGACTTCCGGGTCGTCGTGGTCGGGTACGTCGTGATGCGGGTCTCGATGATCGCGCAGTGGCTGCGCGCCTCCAGGTCCCCGCAGACCCGTCGGCTCGCACTGACGTACGCCGGCGGCATCGCCATCGTCCAGGTGCTCTGGATCGCACTGATGTTCCTGCCGCACGAGGTGACGCTGATCGGCTGGCTGGTCCTCGTCATCGCCGAGATAGCCGTGCCGGTCGTGGCCGAGCGCCGCGGCGAACAGACCACGCCACGGCACCCGCACCACATCACCGAGCGGTACGGCCTGTTCACGCTCATCCTGCTCGGTGAGAGCCTGCTGGCCTCGGCCAACGCGATCATCAAGGCCGTGCACGAGCACGAGGAGCTCCCGCCGCTGATCGCGATCTCCGTGCTCACGCTGCTCGTGACTGCGGCCATGTGGTGGATCTACTTCTGGCCACCGCACCACCATGCGATCACGACGTTCGCGAAGTCGATGCGCTACGGCTACGTGCACTTCTTCGTGTTCGCGGCGGCGGGAGCGTTCTCGGCCGGTGTCGAGGCGCAGATCGATGTCATCACTCATCACAGCAAGCTCAGCGAGTTCGTCGCGTCGTTCACGATGACCGTGCCGATCGCGCTCTTCGTGCTCGGGATCTGGTGGATCGCGCTGCGCCAGAACGCCGATCGGGTGGTCAACATCGTCGTACCGCTGGGCGCTGTGCTGGTGCTTTTCGACCCGATTGTTCCGGTGCCGTTCATCGTTACCACCGTGCTGATGGTGGCGATTGTGGTGACGCTGGTGGTGCGACCTCCCATTACTGTCGGTGGCGAGCAGTAGTTTGCCCTTGACCCACTGTGGCGGGGCTGTGGTTAACTTTCGCCATCGGGGGCCGCGCCTGTAATTCACTTACTGTTGGGGGACCGCCATGCCCACCCTTCGCCGCCTCAGTCTTGCCGGACTGGCCCTGCTCACTACCGTCTCGGGAACGTCGATGACGGCCGCCGCCAAACCTCCTGAACCCGAGGGCCTGAGCGCAGCCGCGCAGGTCGGCCGGACCATCCAGCGGATGTCACTGGAGGAGAAGGTCGGGCAGCTGTTCGTCCTGTTCGCCTACGGCCCGGACGCGAACCTGCCGGACGCACGCAACACCAAGCTGTACGGCGTCGCCACGCCCGCCGAGGTGGTTGCGAAGTACAAGCCAGGTGGCTGGATCTACTTCGACGGCCGCGGCAACGTGCAGAATCCGTCCCAGGTCGCAACGCTGTCGAACCAGCTCCAGGAAGCCGCGATCGGGACCGGGCTGCACGTCCCGCTGCTGATCGCCACCGACCAGGAGCAGGGGGTGGTGACGCGGATCGGTCCGCCGGCCACACAGTTCGGCGGCAACATGGCGCTCGGCGCCACCCGCAGTACGGCGGACGCCCGGACAGCCGCCGCGATCACCGGCCGCGAGCTGAAGGCGATCGGGATCCGGCAGGACTACGCGCCGGATGCCGATGTGAACGTCAACGCGCTCAACCCGGTGATCGGCACCCGCTCGTACTCCAGTGACCCGAAGCTGGTCTCCGACATGGCGGCCGCCCAGGTGCTCGGTTTCCAGCGGGATGCCGGGATCACAGCGACCGCGAAGCACTTCCCCGGCCACGGCGACACGGTCGACGACAGCCACAACGACCTGCCGACGATCAACCACACGCTCGAGCAGTGGAACACGATCGACGCGCCACCGTTCAAGGCGGCGATCAAGGCCGGGATCGACTCGATCATGACCGCGCACATCGTCGTGCCGGCGCTTGATCCGTCCGGTGACCCGGCGACGCTGAGCAAGCCGATCCTGACTGGCGTGCTGCGGAAACAGCTCGGGTTCCGCGGTGTGATCGTGACCGACGGGCTGGAGATGGCCGCCGTGCGCCAGAAGTACGGCGATGCCGAGGTCGCGGTCCGGGCGATCGAGGCCGGGGTCGACCAGCTGCTGCTGCCGCCGGCGCCCGACGTGCAGTACAACGCGGTCCTGGATGCCGTCCGGTCCGGGCGGATCAGCGAGAGGCGGATCGACGAGAGCCTGCTGCGGATCCTGCTGCTCAAGCTGAAGAACGGTGTCTTCTTCCAGCCGTACGTCGACGTCGCCAAGGTGCCCGCGGCGATGGGGCCGGCGGAGAGCCTGGCCACGGCGCAGAAGATCGTCGACAAGAGCATCACGCTGGTCAAGGACAACGCGAAGACGCTCCCGCTGAGCAACACCCCGCGGAAGATTCTCGTCACTGGTTGGGGCGTCTCGACGACGCAGAACCTCGCAAACAGTCTCGCCAAACGCGGTGCGGTCACGACTGTCGCCCAGACCGGCGCCGCGCCGACCGACGCCGCGATCGCGGGCTCGGTGACGAAGGCCGCGGAGAACGACGTCACCGTCGTACTGACGCGGAAGGCGTGGGACTCGAAGGTGACCGACAAGCTCGGCAAGCAACGCAAGCTGGTCAACGATCTGATGGCCACGGGCAAACCGGTGATCGTCGTCGCGGTCCAGGACCCCTACGACATCGCGTACTTCGACACCGCGCCGACGTTCCTGGCCACCTACGGTTATGCCGCGGTGTCGATGGAGTCGCTGGCCAAGGCCCTGTACGGCGAGATCACGCCGACCGGCAAGCTGCCCGTCGACATCCCGGTCGCTGGTGACCCACTGACACCCCTGTACCCCTTCGGCCACGGAATGAGCTGGTGACGATGAAACGACGCACTCTCTTTGCCGGCGCTGGTGTGATCGCCGCTGCGCCGCTGCTCGACGTACCGGCTGCGGTTGCGCATCCCGGAGGTGGTGGCCGGAAGTTGATGACCGGGGCCGAGGTGCTGGCCAAGGACGACTGGAAGGCACTGGCCGGTCAGAAGGTCGGAGTGATCAGCAATCCGACCGGCATCCTGCCTGACCTCAATCACGTCGTCGATGTCATGCATGCGTCCGGGAAGGTCAACGTGGTCGCCGTCTTCGGGCCCGAGCACGGCTTCCGCGGTACCGCGCAGGCCGGCGGGTCCGAGGGCGACCACGTCGATCCGCGGACCGGGATCATGGTCTACGACGCGTACGGCGCGAACGCGGATAAGCTGGTCAACCTCTACACGAAGTCCGGTGTCGAGACAGTCGTCTTCGACATCCAGGACGTCGGAGCCCGGTTCTACACCTACATCTGGACGATGTACGAGGCGATGCTGGCGGCGGTCCGCACCGGCGCGCGCTTCGTCGTACTGGACCGGCCGAATCCGACCGGTGGGTCGGCGCGCGGTCCGATGCTGAAGCCCGGGTACACATCGGGCGTCGGCAAGCGGGAGATCATCCAGCAGCACGGCATGACGGTCGGCGAGCTGGCCCGGATCTTCAACGCGGAGTACCTGCCGATCGACACCAACGGTGCCCGGTTGAAGGAGCTGCAGGTCATCCAGGTGCGTGGCTGGACGCGCGACCAGCTGTACGCCGACACCGGGCTGACATGGGTGATGCCGAGCCCGAACATGCCGACTCCGGACACCGCACTGCTCTACCCCGGCATGTGCCTGTTCGAGGCGACCAACATGTCCGAGGGGCGTGGCACGACCAGGCCGTTCGAGCTGATCGGAGCGCCGTACGTCGACTATCGCTGGGCGCAGGCCTTGCAGGCGAAGAAGATTCCGGGCGTGGCGTTCCGCGAGGCCTACTTCACGCCGACGATCAGCAAGAACGCGAACGTGCTGTGCGGCGGTGTGCAGGTGCAGATCACCGATCCTTTGAAGGTGGAGGCAATCACCGCCGCGACGCACATGATCGTGGAGGCGCGGAAGCTGTACCCGGGCTTCACCTGGCGGACGGAGAACCCACCCGGCCGCTGGATCGATCTGCTGACCGGATCCGACCGGTTCCGGACCATGCTTTTGGCCGATGCCAGCGCCGAGGAGATCGTGGCAGCCTGGAAGGCCGAGACCGACGCGTGGACCGCGCGCCGCGCAAAGTACCTGCTCTACAAGGGGCCACACCGGTGAAACGCACCCTTGCCCTCACGATAGCCTCTGCGGTGATGCTGACGATGACTTCCCCTGCGGTTGCCCACGGCAACAAATCTGGCCGGTTCGACCAGCCTTATGACGGCTACGCCCCCAAGACCACCCTGCTCCGTGATTCGGCGCCCGCTCGCGCGGGGCTGGATCCGGCGCCGATCGATGCCGCGCTGGCCCAGGTCGAGGCCTGGACCAAGCCGGCCGGTACGACGAAGCCGCTGTTCGCCGGGGCGGTGACGCTGCTCGGTCATGACGGGCGCGTCGTCACCCGGCAAGCCACCGGACTGGCGCTGAAGTATGCCGACGGGAGCGGGACGGAGCTGCCGGCGGATCAGCAGATCCCGATGCGCCCGGACACCATCTTCGACATGGCCTCGGTCTCGAAGCTGTTCACCTCGATCGTGGTGCTGCAGCAGGTCGAGAAGGGCAAGGTCGGGCTCGACGAGCCGATCGCGAAGTACGTGCCCGAGTTCGCCGAGAACGGCAAACAGGCGATCACGGTGCGGCAGGCGCTCACGCACACCACCGGGCTGCCGTCCTGGCTGCCGCTGTGGAGCGCGCGGCCTGATCCTGCCTCCCGTCTGCAGATGGCGCTGACCGCGAAGCCGACCAGTCCGGCCGGGAAGACGTACCTCTACAGCGACCTGAATCTGATCGCGCTCGGCGAGGTCGTGCACCGGGTCAGCGGCAAGACGCTCGACAAACTCGTTGCCGACGGCATCACCAAGCCGCTGCAGATGCGCGACACCGGGTACAACCCGGACCCTCGTAAGAAGGCCCGGATCGCGGCCACGGAGTACCAGGCGACACCGGCCCGCGGGATGGTCTGGGGTTCGGTGCACGACGAGAACGCCTGGTCGCTGGATGGCGTAGCCGGGCATGCGGGTGTCTTCAGCACGGCGGACGACATGGCCGTGCTGGCGCAGACCTTCCTGAACGGCGGCAGCTACCGCGGAGCCCGGATCCTCAAGGAATCCTCGGTGACCGCGATGATCACCAACTTCAACCAGGCCTACCCGGGGAACGATCACGGCCTCGGCTTCGAGCTGAACCAGCGTTGGTACATGGCTGGTCTGTCCGGGCCGCGGACCGCGGGGCACACCGGCTACACCGGTACGTCGCTGGTGATCGACTTCGACTCGCGGTCGTTCGCGATCCTGCTCACCAACCGGGTGCACCCGAGCCGCAGCTGGGGTTCGAACAACCCGGCTCGGCGGGCTGTCGCACAAGGGCTCGCGCTGGCGCTCGGGGTCGGTCCGCGACACGGCAAGGACGCGTGGTTCTCCGGGACGACGGATGCCGCGACGACGACGCTCGCCACCTCGGTCGCCGTACCGGCTGCTGGGGCGAAGCTTGCGTTCGATTTGTTCGTGGACACCGAGGACTCGGATCTGTTGTATCTGGAGACGTCGACGGACGGGCAGACGTGGACCAAGGTGCCGTTCACGGTGCGGGACCGCGGTTCGGTGATCGACACCGACGGGACGATTAGCGGTTCCGGCGACCGGCACTGGCATCAGGTGACGGCCGAGCTGGCCGGTGGCGAGCGGTCGTTGCGCTGGCGGTACACGACCGACCCTCTGTACCAGGGCCGTGGTGTCTACGTGGATGGTGTGAAGATCACGAGCGGGCGTGATGTTCTTCTCGACGGAGAACGGTCGCCGGAGTCATTTACGGCAACAGGTTGGAGACTTTCGCGTCGGTGATCCCCTTTGGTGCATAGTCGCCGTACCGTGGCTGTCATGAGTTCAACAACCTCTCCAGAACCCACGGGGCCGCTGCTGGTCCGAGTCCGCGCGGTGATGCCCGCGCTGGCGCCGGCCGAGCAGCGGGTGGCGAACGCGGTCCTCGCGGACCCGGGCGGAGTGGCTGCGATGACGATCTCCGAACTGGCCGAGGTGGCTTCCACCTCAGAGACCACGGTCATCCGGTTCTGCAAGCAGATCGGCGTCCCCGGCTACCCGCAGCTCCGCCTGCAGCTGGCGGCCCAGTCGGCCACGGAGAATCTCCGGCCCGAGGTCGGCGGCGACATCGAGCCGGGTGACTCGCTCGACGACGTGGTCCGCAAGGTCGCGTTCGCCGACGAGCGGGCCGTTCGCGAAACCGCGCAGCAGGTGGATGTCGACGCCCTCGCCAAGGTGGTGACCGCGGTCGTGAACGCGCCGCGCGTCGACATCTACGGCTTTGGTGCCAGCGCCTTCGTGGCGCTGGACCTGCAGCAGAAGCTGCACCGGATCCGCCGGGTCTCCTTCGCCTGGTCCGATGTGCACATGGCGCTGCCGTCGGCCGCCCTGCTCGGGGACGGCGATGTCGCGATCGGTATCTCGCACACCGGTGTGACCGTCGAGGTCGTCGAGGCGCTCGAGGAGGCCGCCAAGCACGGCGCCACCACGGTCGCCGTGACCAACTTCCCGCGCTCACCGCTGGCCCGGACCGCCGATCTGATGCTCACCACCGCCGCTCGCGAGACGACGTACCGGTCGGGGGCGATGTCATCCCGGATCGCGCAGCTGACGGTGATCGACTGCCTGTTCATCGGCGTCGCCCAGCAAGTGCTGCCGGATGCCCGGAAGGCGCTGGAGCAGACGGCGACCTCGGTGCGTGGGCACCGGCTCAAGAGTTCGGAGTGAGACCGGTCGGGTACAGATCGTTACGTCAATCCTTTCTGTCAACGATGAACAGAATTGAAAATCCTTCAGTAGAAAACTAACATCGACACTGTGACGACACCGACGGAGCAGCGCAATCCCCGCACGCTCGCCATCGACGCGGTGGGCACGACCGAGATCTTGCGCATGGTCAACGCCGAGGACGCCTCGGTCGCCGGTGCGGTCGCAGTGGTTCTCCCGCAGTTGGCCGAGGCCGTCGATCGCGCAGTCGAAGCAGTCCGGCGCGGGGGCCGGGTGCACTACTTCGGCGCCGGTACGTCGGGCCGCCTCGCGGTGCTGGATGCCGCCGAACTGCTTCCGACGTTCCATGTCCCCGACGGTCTGGTCGTGGCCCACCACGCCGGCGGGATGGAAGCACTCCTGCGGGCCGTCGAGAACGTCGAAGACTCCGAACAGGGCGGCGCCGACGACGCCGCCCTCGTCACCGCCCGCGACATCGCCATCGGCCTCGCCGCCTCCGGCAGCACGCCGTACGTCGCCGGCGCTCTGAAGGCCGCCCGCGCCGCCGGAGCCGCCACCGTCCTGGTCACCTCGAACCCGGACGCTCCGCTGGCCCCTCTGGCCGACATCGTGATCGCCGCCGACACCGGCCCCGAGGTCATCGCCGGCTCGACGCGCTTGAAGGCCGGCACCGCGCAGAAGATGATCCTCAACGCGTTCTCCACCACGCTGATGATCAAACTCGGCCGCACCTGGTCCAACCTCATGGTCGACCTGGTAGCCACCAACGCCAAGCTCCGCAACCGCATGCTCCGCATCCTCGCCGAAGCCACCGGCGCCGACCCCGACGCCTGCGAGTCAGCCCTGGCCGCCGCCGACGGCGAACTGAAGCCGGCCCTGGTCCACCTCCTCACCGGCGCCCCCATCCCCGCCGCCCGAGAAGCCCTAACCATCGCCCAAGGCCGAGTAGCCACCGCCCTAACCACCCTCAACACCCACGCCTAACCCGCCCCGCCC
>NZ_SMKA01000257.1 GCF_004348455.1 Kribbella albertanoniae | reverse complement strand
CTCCGGGGCGCGGGCATGGTGGGGGTACTAGTGCACCTCGGGGTGGTGCTCTAGTGCGCGGTGGCCTTTCCACACTCCACTAGTGCAACGTGTACGGCGTACGCGCACTAGTCGATGAGGGGTGGTTGTGATGAGTAAGAGTGTGTTGATCAGTGGTGGTGGGATTGCGGGGCCGGCGCTGGCGTTCTGGTTGCGGCGGGCCGGATTCGCGCCGACCGTCGTGGAGGTTGCGGGCGGTCCGAGGCCGGGTGGGCAGACGGTGGATCTGCGGGGCATCTCGAAAGAGGTGGTCGAGCGGATGGGGTTGATGCCCGCGGTTCGGCAGCGGCAGTTGCATGAGCGGGGGTTCGAGTACGTTCGGGCCGACGGGCGCCGGAGCGTGGCGATGCCGGCCGAGCTGTTCGACGGCGCCGGGCCGGTCGCGGAGATCGAGATCCTCCGCGGTGACCTCGCGGAGGTCTTGGCCGAGGCCACGCAGGAGGTCGAGTACCTGTACGGCGACTCGGTCGCGCAGCTCGATCAGGACGCGAACGGGGTCGACGTGGCGTTCGCGAGTGGGACGCGGCGACGGTTCGACCTGGTCATCGGGGCGGATGGCGTGCACTCGCGGGTACGTCGGCTCGCCTTCGGACCGCATGATCGGTTCGTGCAGCACCTCGGCGGTTACACGTCGTACTTCACGGTCGAGGCCCCAGAGGACCTGAACCACTGGATGAAGGTCTACACCGCACCCCGCGGACTCTGGGTCGGGCTGCGGCCCGATCACGATCCGCGGTTCGCCAAGGCCCTGCTGAGTTTCCGGTCGCCGGTCATCGACTACGACTACCGCGATGTCGCCGCGCAGAAGGCGCTACTCAACCAGCGGTTCAAAGACGTCGGCTGGCACGCGGAACACATTCTCAAGCAGCTCCCCACAGCCGAGGACTTCTACTTCGACAGCACCAGCCGCGTCGTCGTACCGGAGTGGTCGCAGGGCCGCGTCGCGCTGGTCGGCGACGCCGGCTACTGCGGCTCACCACTAGCAGGGCACGGTACGGCGCTCGCCCTGGTCGGCGCCTACGTCCTCGCCGGCGAACTAGCGGCGAACGGCAATCACGAGCACGCGTTCCCGGCGTACCAGCGCAGAATGCAGGCGTACGTCGATCAGCGGATGGAACTGCCGCCCGGCGGAATCAAGATGGCGATGCCGATGACCGCCTTCGGCATCGGCTACCGGGACACGATGATCCGGCTGATGATGTCAAAGCTCCTGGCTGGACCGATGGGCAAGCTGACAGTAGGCAAACCGGATGCGATCGACCTGCAGACCTACTCAGACCTGCAGAGCTCAGACGGTCCACTCCGGATTGCGGCCGAGCAGACCGAGTAGCTGGTCGAACGTGGACGCCGTACCGGAGACTTTGACGCTGCGCTCGAAGGCCGCGCCGGGCCCGCGGGCCGAGTCGGTGTCGGGGATCCGGCGGGCCAGGTCGAGCGCGGCCTCGACCAGGTCACGCGGCGGGCTGTACGGGATGCGGAGGGCCTGGGCGAGGTCCCAGGCATGCACCACGCAGTCCAGGTGGTGGAAGGTCAGCGCGATCCGGCGCGGGAACGAGCCGTACTCGCGGACCTCCATCAGTCGGTCCAGCGCCCCGCCGTCGGCGAACGCGTCGGCCACGGCGACGTTAGAACGCCGGTACGCACCGGCCGGGTTGTCGCCGAGGCGGCCGCCGGTCCACGTCTGCACGGGCGCGGAGCCGTTGATGGCCGCGGCGGCGAAGCCCTCGTTCTCGCTGACGATGTGCCGGAGTAGTCCGCGCACGGTCCAGTCGGGGCAGGGCGTCGGCAGGCTGAGGTGCTCAGGGCGCACCTGCATGACGACTTCCCCCAGTACTGCGCCGGCGCGCCGATCCAGATCCCGGACGTCCATCCGCGTTCCTCCCGTTTCCCCAGCGAGCATAGGCCGCAGTACCGGGTTTGGGCAGGTAATTGGCCCGACCACAAGGGACAACCCGCACCCTCAGGCACACTGGTGATCCGACTGAACCTTTGGAGGCCCCGATGAGCGAGTCGCCCGACGAGCGGTTCCGCACGTTGCCCGCGTCCGTCAAGCTCGAGGACACGATCGCCTCGCACCCCGCGGGTACGCCGGCAGACCCCGACGAGGGCCGCAATCTCGATCAGGAGCTGGTCATCCGCGCCGGCGGCTGAGCCGGGTCAGGAAGGAGCGCGGTTGATGGACGAGCCGCCGTACCTGGTGATCGCAGCTGAGCTCCGGCGGCGGATCGAGACAGGGGAGCTGCAGCCGGGGGAGCGGGTGCCGTCGACCCGGAGCCTTGTGCGTGACTTCGGGGTGGCGATGGCGACCGCGACCAAGGCGCTCCGGGCGCTGCAGGACGAACGCCTCGTGCACGCCAGCCCCGGCGTCGGCACCATCGTCGGCGCCCCACCCCGCACCACCCGCGCCCGCCCGGTGCCTGCAGCACTGAACGAGCCTCGCTCTGGACTCGCACTCGCGTTGGAGCGGGACCAGGTGGTCCGGATGGGGATCGCGATCGCCGACGCCGAGGGCCTCCCCGCGGTCTCGATGCGCCGGATCGCGGCCGAGCTCGGCGTCTCCACGATGGCCCTGTACCGCCATGTCGGCGGCAAGGAGACCCTCGTCCTGCAAATGGTCGACGCGGCCTTCGGCGAGTTCCCGCTCCCAACCCTGTACGGCGATTGGCGCGCCCGCGTGACCGTGGTCGCGCAGACCCAGTGGGCGGCGTACCGGGCGCACCTCTGGCTGGCCGGTGCGGTCAGCGTCGGCCGACCGCAGGTCCTCCCGCACCTACTGCCGCACACCGACGCGCTGCTGTCCGCGTTCAAACCGCTGGACAAGACCACGGCCATGTACGCCGTCATCAGCGTCTTCGGGTATGTCCGCAGCCTGGCCCAGGCGATGGAGACAGAGGCGCAGGCAGTGCAGGACACCGGGCTGACCGCCGACGACTGGGCGGAGCGGCAGACCGAGCAGATGGCCGCCGTGATCGCGGCCGGGAACCTGACCGCGTTCCGCGACCTGATGGCGGACGACTGGGATTTCGACTACGACCTGGACCGGCTGTTCGCGTTCGGCCTCGACCTGATGCTGGACGGGCTGGCCGTCAGGCTGTAGCAGCCTTGGCTGCCGCCTTCGCTTCCTTCTTGAACGCCCGGACCTCGCCGAGTGACTTGGCGTCGACCACATCGGCGATCGAACGGCGTGACCCGCGGTCGCCGTACGAGCCGGCTGCCTCGCGCCAGCCCTTCGGCTCGACGCCGCGCTGCTTGCCGAGCATCGCGAGGAAGATCTTCGCCTTCTGCTCACCGAATCCGGGCAACGCCTTCAACCGCTTCAGCACCTCGGCGCCGTCCGGCTTCGGCCGGCCGGCGGTCCACAGGTACGCGGTGTTGCCGTCGTAGTTCTCGATGATGTGCTGCGCCAGCGCATGCACGCGGCGGCCCATCGAACCGCCGTACCGGTGGATGGCCGGCGGGGTCACGCACAGCTCGACGAACTCCTCGATATCGGAGGCGGCGATCTTGTGCAGATCGAACCCGTCCATCCGGTCCGCGATCTTCCGCGGCCCGGCGAACGCGTGCTCCATCGGGTACTGCTGATCCAGCAGCATCCCGACCAGCAGGGCGAACGGGTCGTCGTTGAGCAGTTTGTCCGCGGCCGGATCCCCGGTCAGGTGCAGTTCGCGCAGCATGGACTCATCCTGACACGGGGATTCGGGTTCGCCACAAGAGGTAGACGAAGTACGGCGCTCCGATGAGTGCGGTGAGGAGGCCGGCCGGGATCTGGGCCGGGGCGAGGAGCGTGCGGCCGAGGCTGTCCGAGACGCTCACCAGGACGGCGCCGAGCAGGGCGGAGACCGGGAGGATCCGGCTGTGGTTGCCGCCGACCAGGGCGCGAGCGGCGTGCGGTGCGACCAGTCCGACGAAGCCGACCACGCCGATCGCCGAGACCGCGGTGGCGGTCATCAGGGCTGCGCACAACAGCATCAGCAGCCGCGTCCGTTCGAGCCGGACACCGAGGATGCGCGGTACGTCGTCGTTCAGCGCGAGCAGGTCGAGTTCGCGACGGTGGTGCGCGATCAGCGGGGTGAGCACGAGTAGTCCGAGCGCGACCGGGATCACCTGGGGCAACGTCCGGCCGTAGGTGCTGCCGGAGAGCCAGGTCATCGCGAGGCTGATGTTCCATGGGTCGGTGGCGACGATCATCAGCGTGATGACCGCGGTCGCGGCCGACGAGACCCCGACTCCGATCAGCACCAACCGATCGGAGCTCAACCCACCGCGCCACGACACCAGATAGACCAGTGCGAACGTCGCGAGTGCGGCGATCGACGCGACGCCGGAGAGCAGCCAAATGCTTGCCGACGGCAAGATGATCAGCGTGGCGACGGCCCCGACCCCGGCGCCACCGGTGATGCCGAGAATGCCCGGCTCAGCAAGCGGGTTCCGGCAAACAGCCTGTACGGCGGTGCCTGCGATCGCGAGGGCGGCCCCGCAAAGCAGTGCCGCGAGCACGCGCGGGAACCGCTGATCGAGAACGTACGTGATGGCTCGGCCGGACCGGCCGTTGATCCAGTTGGCGATGTCCCCGGTCCGCAGGAACGCGTCCCCGGCGAGCATCGCGAAGATCGCGGCAGCCACCACGAACACCAGCAGTACGACGGTAACCAGGAGGAAGCGCCGCCGCGTGCGAACGCCGGAGCTCGCGCCACCGGGCGTCCGGCTCGCCCCGGAATCGCGGTACCGGCGCGCGAGCCAGACCAGCACGATCGCGCCGACCATCATCGTCATGATGCCGGTCGGAATCTCGACCCCGGCCTGCCCGCCGAACGCAGCCCGCAGGCTGACATCCGACAACAGCACAACCAGTACGCCGGCCAGTCCGGACAACGGAAGCAGAACCCGGTGCCGGAGCAGACCCGGGACGACCGGTGCGATCAGTCGCACGAGGACCGGTGCGACCAGTCCGACGAAACCGACCGGTCCGGTCACTGTCACGGCGGCCGCGGACAACAGCACCGTGATCAGCGTGGTGAGGACGCGCACCCGCCGTACATGCACTCCCAGTACGGCGGCGGTGTCGTCACCGAGCGCGAGGATGTCCAGCTTGGTGGCCAGCAGCAACGAACCGATGATGCCGATGGCAACGATCGGCGCCATCTGGTTGAAGGCATGCAGGTCGGTCTGGACCAGCGTGCCCGCGCTCCAGGTGAAGATCCCGACGGTCTCCTCGCGGTAGAGCAGCATCAGCAACGTGGTGATGCCGCCCAGTGCCATCGCGACCGCGGACCCGGCCAGGATCAGCCGGGTCGGGCCGGACGCACCGCCTGAGGACAACGCCAGCACCAGAACGGCAGCCGCCAGCCCGCCGGCGAACGCGACCCCACCGGCCGGAAGAACAGGCAGGTTGATGCCGAGTGCCGCCACCACTACAACCGTCAGATACGCCCCTGCATTGACCCCCAACGTGTCGGGCGAGGCGAGTGGGTTGCGGGCCAGCGACTGCAGACCAGCGCCGGCGACGCCGAGGGCGAGGCCCACCAGGACGCCGGCGAGCAGCCGGGGCAGCCGGGATGCGACGAGAACGTTCGCCGCGTTGTCGGTGCCCTGGCCGAACGCCAGTTTGATCAGGTCCCCGGCACCCACTGACGAGGTGCCCTGGGTGAGGTGGACCCCTGCCAGTACGACGATCGCCGCGAGCGCGAGCAGGAACACCCCGGTCACGCGGATCCGCCGTACCGGTTGGTGCACTGTCTCCAGCGCGGTGATGACCTGGGTCAAGACGTGACAGCCTTGACCGCTGCGTCGATGAACTGCTCGGTCGACTTCGGGCCGCCGAACATCCAGATGCCGTCCGGCAGTCGGTGCAGGTTGTTGCTCTTCACGAACGGCAGGTTCTTCCAGATCGCGTTCCCGGCCAGGTCCTTGCCGAACACGTCACCGCCGTCGGCGTCGTTGGCGATGTAGAGGAACTCGCCGTCCTTCAGTTTGGTCAGGCCCTCGAGGTCGGTCGAGGCCAGGCCGTAGTCCTTGTCGCCGCCCTCGGTCCAGGCGTTCTTCAGGCCGAGTTCGTTGCCGACGGCACCGAGCAGCGATCCCGGGGTGTACATCCGGATCGAGATCGTGCTGCCCTGCTTGTACCCGTCGGCCATCGTGAACGGCGTCCCGGCCTTGCCCGCGTCGGCGATCTTCTGCTTGCCGTCGGCAAGGGCCTTGTCGAAGTCGGCGTTGATCTGCTTGGCCTGCTCGGTCTTGCCGACGGCGCTCGCGGTGAGTTCGAGGTTGGTCTTCATCTGCGGGATCACGTTCTTCGCGTCGGCCGCGTCAACGACCAGGACCGGAACGGCCTTCTCCATCCCGGCGATCGCGCTCGCGGACTCGTCGCTGGTGGTGATGACCAGATCCGGGTTCAGGGCAACGATCGCGTCCACGCTGGACTCGCCGCGGGTGCCGACGTCCTTCACCGTCGAGTCGAGCTTGGCGGCGGTGACCCAGGCGTTGTAGCCCTTCACGTCGGCGACGCCGACCGGCATCACGCCGACGGAGATCAGGTTCTCGACGACGCCCCACTCGAGGCCGACGACCTTGGTGGCGGGCGCCTTGAGGTCGATCTTCTTACCGCGCGAGTCGGTGATCGAGACCGGGCCGGCCGTGGCGGTGGTCGGATTGTCGGTGGAGGCGGCGGGCTCGCTGGTCCCGCACGCGGTCAGGGCGAGCAGAGCCGCGGCGACGAAGAGGGTGGTTCGCTTCATGAATGAGTACTTTCAGTTGGTCGGGATGCGGCTGAGGTGCTTGCCGATCGGGCGGGTGGTGACCAGGCCGGTCGCCGGGTCGGTCCCCACCTCGATCGCGATGCCGTAGGTCTCGGACAGCGCGCCGGCGTCCAGTACCTCGGCCGGGGTTCCGGTCGCACGTACTCGCCCCTGATCGAGTAGTGCGATCCGGTCCGCGACTGCTGCGGCCTGGTTGAGGTCGTGCAGGACGACGCCCACCGCGACCCCATGGTCGTCGGCCAGGTCACGCATCAGGTCGAGGATCTCGATCTGGTAGCGCAGATCGAGAAAAGTGGTCGGCTCGTCGAGCAGCAGGACACCGGTGTCCTGGGCCAGACAGGTCGCGAGCCACACGCGTTGCAGTTCGCCGCCGGAGAGTTCGTCGACGGCGCGATCCGCCATCCGGGTCACCCCGGTGACCTCCATCGCGTGCTCGATCGCCCGGTGCCCGTCCGGATCGTCACCGCGCCAGCGGCCCCGATGCGGATGGCGCCCGTACCCGACGACGTCGCGCACGCTGACACCGTTCGGCGTCGGCCGCGACTGCGAGAGCAAGGTCACTTTGCGGGCGAACTCCTTGGCCGACAAGGCGAGTGCGTTCCCGCCGTCGGGGAACGTGATGCTGCCGGACTCCGGCTGGTGCAGCCGGGCGAGCGCCCGGAGCAGGGTCGACTTGCCGCTGCCGTTCGGGCCGACCAGTGCGGTCACACTGGCAGCCTCGATCCGCAGCGACGCCCCGTCGACCACGCGAACGCCGTGGTACCCCAGGCGCAGGTCATCACCTGCGAGCCCTCTGACGTCCTCACCGGCCTCAAGCATGGCGGAAGCATAGCCTTACCTAACCTGTCAGCAATATCGCTCGTTCGGTGCCTCACAGGCCATGCCGGGACCGCTACGCTGAGTGCTGACGAGCTCTAGTGGAGGTGGCGATGGAGCCGGTGTTCGCACCTGGTGTGCCGGAAGCGGTACGGCGGTTGTACGAGCATCGGCCGGAGTTGTTCGTGGCCGCGGACGCGCCACGGCCGAAGCGGCAGACGTGGTGGTCGATGGCGCCGGCGAACACGGCCGGGCAGTTGCTGGTGTGGGTCGCGGTCTGGGTGGGCGGGTGGCTGCTGGCCGTGATCATCATGGCGGGGACTTTGCCGGCGCAGGTCGCGGTGTGGATCTCGGTCGTGCTGGCGGGCATCGCCGTACTCGCGACCGGCGGGGTGCTGGTCAAGTCGATGATCGAGGACCGCGGGCACAAGGCGGTCCGGGTGCAGCACGGGTCGTACCTGCTGCCGGCGGATTTCGACGACCCGGCGGCGCGGTTGCTGGGCCGGGCGCAGCGCTCGGTGAAAACGGTGCTTGAGGCAACGGTTACCCGGCGCGGCCTGCTCGACGACATGCAGAACGAGCTAGTCCTGCCCGAGCAGTTGTGGGACATCGCGCAGGTGCTCCGCGAGCAGACGGTCCTCCGTGCGCGGCAGCGCGACGTCGCCCACGGGATGGCGACCGCCGAGCTCGACACCGTCCTCGGCCCGCAGCGTCGCGCGCTCGCCCTGTCGGTTGCGGCCATCGAGCGCAAGGTCGACCTGCTCGAGCGCTACGCCCACCGCGTTCGTTCCGCCGACGCAGCCCTGCGCGCCGAGGCTGCCCTCGGCGACGGCGACCGCTACATCGAGCTCCTCGCCCGCACCGAACCCGTCGGCGACACCACCCTCGTCCAAGGCTTCGCCGACGAGGCCAGCGCACTCCAGGACACCTTCACCCGCTCCATCAACGCAGCCCGAGACGCCGGCCGCACCCTAGCCCTCCCCGAAAACTGAGCTACCGATGCTGCAGGATTTCGGCTTCTGCCTCGGCGGACAGGCCGATGTCCAATGCGGGCTCCCCTCGGTCTTGGTCCCAGGCGAGGAGGTCGGTGAGGGTCTGCTTCAGCGGGGTGACCGGCATGCCGGCCGCGCGGGCCTTCGACGGGTTGCGGCGGCGGGCGGGCCAGATCTCCTCAGGCTCGACAAGCGGGAAGCGGTCCGGTACGGCGTCCGCCGGAACCTGCACGAGTTCGACCGAGGTGCCGGCGATCTCGGCTGCCGTGGTGATCAGTTCACCGAGGGTGCTCTCCGGCCCGATCGCGTTGAACGCACCCGGACGGTCGTCGGTGATCAACTGCACCACGAGTCGTCCGAGATCCCGGCTGTCGATGAACTGCAGTGGCTGCTCAGGTGACGTCGGCACGGCAACCCGCCCGCCCCGCGCACCTCGCCGTACCCAATAAAGAGCCGTATTGCCCGAGTCGCCCGGACCGGTCACGCGCCCCGGACGCACGAGCGTCGCGCGGTCGCCGTACCGCTCCAGGACGTCGTCCTCGCAGGCGACCTTGCACCGCCCGTACGTCTCATTCGTGAGCACGTCGGCGGCGCGCAGGGGAGCTTGCCGGGGTGCGTCCTCGGTCGTCCCGGCCGGCAGATCCCGCACGTAGACCGCGTGACTCGAAACGAACACGTACCGCCCAACGCGATCACCGAGCACATCCATCGCCTCGTCGACCTGCTTGGTCTGATAACCGCTGAGATCCACGACGGCGTCCCACTCCCCGGACCGCAGAGCCGCGTAGTCCCCGGCCTCCCGATCACCGACCAGCTGCACCACCTCACCCGGCAGCGCGCTTCCACTCACCCCGCGACTGAACGATGTCACCTCGGCCCCGTGCTCCAGCGCGTCCATCACGACCGCGCGCCCGACAAACCCGTTCCCGCCCAACGCCAGAATCCGCATCCCGCGACGCTAACCCCAGTCCGGCCGCCCTCGCGACCGAATACACATCTGCGCAAGGACAGGACGTATACCTCTACTAGGCCCACCATCCCGGCTCAGGGAAGACGAGCGGATGGTCCAGTGGGCGTATACGTCCTGTCGTTCGGGTGGTGGCGGCCTCTACGCTCGACCCCATGATGGAGCGGACTGTGGTTGTTGCCGGGGGCACCGGTGGGTTGGGGCGCGCGGTTGTGGCGGGCTTTCTCGCGAGTGGGTGGCGAGTGGTGGTGCCGGGGCGGTCGGAGGAGTCGCTGGAGCGGTTGGGGGCGGATCCGGCGCTGACTCCGATCGTGGCTGATCCGTTCGATCCGGCCGGGGTCGCTGATGTGGTTGCGCTGGCTACTTCGGAGGTCGGGGCGCCGGTGCGGGCGTTGGTGAACCTGGTGGGTGGGTTCGCGTCGGGGGCGCGGGTGCACGAGACGCCGATCGAGCAGTTCGAGGAGCAGTTCCGGCTCAACCTGCGACCGACGTACCTGATCACCCAGGCGGTCCTCCCGCACCTGATCGCGGGCGGCGGTGGAGCAATCGTTTGTACGTCGAGTCGCGCGGCGCAGCGGCCGTTCTCCGGGGCGGCGGGGTACATCTCGGCCAAGGCCGCCGTCCTCGCCTTCGCCGACGCGCTGCAGGTGGAGTACGCCAAGGACGGCATCCGGGTGAACACGGTTCTCCCCGGAACCATCGACACCGCGGCCAACCGCAGCGCCCTGCCGAACGCCGACACCAGCGGCTGGACCGCCCCCGAGAAGATCGCCGGTGTGATCCGGGCCCTGGTTGAAACCGAGGGGTTCGCCGGCGGTCATCACGTCGTATGACAACCGAATCACCCTGTAACGCGTCTGGAGATGTAGAGGTGTGGTCCAACGATGCACACTGACTGGGGACGGCGACAGGGGAGTCAATGGGGAGACACTCGCACACGGCGGTCACACGGGCACGCTCGGTGCCGAAGGTGCTGGGTCTGACCCTGCTGGGTGCGTTGCTGCCCGGAATCGGGCTGATCCTCGGTGGTCGCCGGAAGATCGGTGCGTTCGTCCTCACTCTCACCCTCGGGCTGGTCGGCCTCGGCGCGTACGTCGGTCTGACCCGGCGCGACGAAGTTCTGGCCGCCGCCGTCGATCCGAGCTGGCTGCTGACCACCTCGGTCACGATCGCGGCGATCGCGCTGCTCTGGATCATCGTGATCGTCGCCTCGCACCGATCGTTGCGTCCGGCAACAGGACGGGCCGGTGGCCGGGCGATCGGCGCGACTTTCGTCGGGGTGCTCTGCTTCGCGATCGCGGCTCCGACGGCGTTCGCCGTACAGACCGTGCTGGCGCAGCGGACGCTGGTGCAGGACGTGTTCGTGGCGCAGGGCGAGAGCAAGAGCGCCACCCGGCCGAAGACGGTGAACGTCAAGGACCCGTGGGAGGACAAGCCGCGGCTCAACCTGCTGCTGCTCGGCGGTGACGACGCCCCGAGCCGGGAGGGCGTCCGGACCGACACGGTGATCGTCGCGAGTATCGACACCAAGACCGGCAACACCTCGCTGATCTCGATGCCGAGGCAGCTCACCTTCATGCCGTTCCCGAAGGACTCACCGCTGTACAAGAAGTATCCGAACGGGTTCGGCAAGGAAGGGCTCAGCCTGGAAGGCCGGCTGGAGTGGATGCTGACCGCGATGTACCAGAACATCCCGGACGCGCACCCCGGCATCCTCGGCCCCTCCGACAATGAGGGCGCCGACGTACTGAAGCAGTCGGTCGGCGAGGCGACCGGGCTGAAGATCGACTACTACCTGCAGGTGAATCTGACCGGTTTCCCGGAGCTCGTGAACGCGCTCGGCGGGATCACCGTCAACGTCAACGAGCGGGTGGCGATGGGTGGGGTCAGCAGTGCGCACATCCCGCCGAAGGAGTGGATCGAGCCCGGCCCGAAGCAGCACCTGGACGGGCGGCACGCGCTCTGGTTCGCCCGCGGCCGGTACAACGCCGACGACGACCAGCGGCAGATCCGCCAGCGCTGCACGATCAAGGCGATGGTCGACGCGGCCGACCCGGCCACGCTCGTCACGAAGTACCAGGCGATCGCGAAGGCAGGTCAGCACCTGCTCCGGACCG
Organism: Kribbella albertanoniae; assembly: GCF_004348455.1. Lineage (GTDB taxonomy): Bacteria > Actinomycetota > Actinomycetes > Propionibacteriales > Kribbellaceae > Kribbella > Kribbella albertanoniae. The sequence goes on along the minus strand of NZ_SMKA01000257.1, from coordinate 2,250 downwards.
ACATCCCGCAGGAGCTCCTGCCGGCGCTCGTCCAGCTCGCGCTCAAGGTCAAGTCGGGCACGGTCGCGAACATCAACCTCGATGTGTCCAAGCTGAAGATGAAGTACCTGCACCCCGACTACGAGGGGATGCGCGAGGCGATCGAGAAGGCGCTCGAAGCGCCCGCGCCGCCCGCGACGCCGCCGAGCAAGACGCCACCCAAGACCACCAAGACGCCGTCGGACGCCAAGACCACGCCGCCGCCGACCCAGAACCTCGTCGACGCCTGCGCCTACCAGCCCGAGGGCGACCAGCCGAGCTGACCTAGACCGGGATGTCGCGGCCGAACAGCGCCTTGGCGACAGAGGCGAGGTGCGGCGTGAGGTCGGCCTCGGTGGCCTTGGTGAGGCTGGGCGTGCCGACGGCGGTGCGGAGGATGCCGATGCCGAGCAGCCAGGCGCCGAAGAGCTCGGTCCGCAGGTCCTTGTCATCGTTGCCCTCGGCAAGCTCTGAGAGGACGCCGAGGTAGCCGTCGCAGACCTGCTGACGGACGCGGTCGCGCATGTCCTCATGACTGGCTGAGCGGAGCATCGCGATCAGCGGGTGCTCCCCGGCGTACTCCGCCCAGTCCTCGAAGACCAGCTGGTGCAGGAGTTTGGCCGGTAGTTCCTCGACCGGACCATCCGGCAGTACGACGGCCTCCTGCGAAGTGGCCATGGCGTCGCTGAACAGGCCCGACTTGGAACCGAAGTACCGGAACACGAGGGCCGGATCCACGCCGACATCCCCAGCGACGTCGCGGACCGACGTCCCGTCGTACCCGTCGCGAGCGAAGCGCAGCCGCGCGCACTCCAGCAACCGGGCCCGGGTCGCTTCCCGGTCCCGCTTCCGCCCAGGCTGCTTGGTCATCCGGCCTCCAAGTCATCGAGTGTTGACATCGTACTCGCCGGCTGACTAGCCTCACGGCAGGTAAGTCACCGATCGATGACTTGAGGAGTTGGGCGATGCGTGACGTAGTGGTTGCCGGTGGTACGACGGGGATGGGGCGCGAGATCGCCTTGCACTACCTGCGGCAAGGGGCGCGGGTGACGGTGATCGGCAGTACGCCGGAACGCGGGCGAGCGTTGCTGGACGACGCCGCGGGGTTGCCGGGGGAGGCGGCGTTCGTGGCCGCGGACCTGCTGTCGATCGCGGAGAACCGGCGGGTGATCGCGGAGGTGGAGAGCCGGCACGAGTCGCTCGACGCGTTGGTGCTGACCGCGATGCTGCCGTTCATGAAGCGGCGGGAGACGGTGGATGGGCTGGAGGCGACGTTCGTTCTCTACTATCTGAGCCGCTTCCTGCTGAGCTACGGCCTGACCGATCTGCTCGAGCGTGGCGAGACGCCGATCATCACGAATATCGGCGCGACCGGGATCACCAAGGGTGCGGTGCAGTGGGACGACCTGCAGAGCACGCGGAAGTACAGCGTGATCCGGACGATGATGGCGAGCGGCCGGGCGAACGACCTGTTGCCGATCCACTATCTGCAGAACCACCCGGACGGACGGACCAAGTACTTCGGCGTCCAACCGCCGTACACGCGCTCGGGGACCAACCACCTCCCGCAGCCGTTCCGGACGGTCAGCCGGGTGCTCGGCGCGGCCTTCGCCAAGCCGCCGGCCGAGAGCGTGCGGGACACGCTCGCGGTGATGGACGCGCAACCGGCCGAGCGGCTGATCCTGCGAGCAGTCGGTACGGCGGTCGATCCGGGGCTGCCGACGTTCGACCCGGCGAGCGCTCGTCGGCTGTACGAGCTGACGGCGCCACTGCTTGCCGAATCTTTGCCGGGGTGAGTGTCGATCTGGCGTTCGGTCACTCGACGTGAGAGCAAGGGACCGACACGAAAGGGAGACCCATGCGCTACATGATCATCAACAAGGCCGACGCGGACAGCGAAGCCGGTAAGTTCCCGGCACCGTCCGTGGTGGAGGGTGTCGGCAAGGTCGTCGAGGACCTGTCGAAGGCGGGAGTCCTGCTGTTCGCCGAAGGGGTACACCGCAGCGCGCTCGGAGCGCGCGTCCAGGTCGCCGACGGCCGCCGTACCGTCACCGACGGACCCTTCGCCGAAACCAAGGAGCTGATCGGCGGCGTCATGGTCGTCGAGGTCCGCTCCCGCGACGAAGCCGTCGAGTGGGCCGCCCGCCTGGCCGAAGCCCTCGGCAACGAGGTCGAACTCCGCCAAGTAGTAGAAGAAGCCGACTTCGCCCCCACCTCCGACCTCTACACCCC
>NZ_SMKA01000256.1 GCF_004348455.1 Kribbella albertanoniae | reverse complement strand
GGGTTGCGCCGTGGGGGGCTGGGCGTTCGTAGGTGAGTTTGGTGGTGCCGGTGAAGCCGCGGGCCGGGGTGAGGCGGATGGTGCCGTCGGGGGTGACGGTCCAGGTGCCGGCGGAGGTGGTTGCCTCGCGGGTGCAGGTGGCGGCGTCTACGCGGAGGCAGATCGGCCCGGCGGCGCCGCCGTCGTTCAGGGACGGGTTGACGGCGACCGTTCCGCCGGGTGAACCGGTGGCGGAGTCCGCCGCCGCACGAGCTGGGCGAGGTGGGTCGACAGTGACGTCGAGGAGGGCGCTGCCGGTCGTTCCGTTCGCGTCGGTGACGCGGTAGGCGAGTGACCTCGTCGAGCCGATGAAGTCCTTGACCGAGGTGAACGTGATCACGCCATCTGCGCCGACTGCGAAGACACCCTCGTCGGCGACAGTCACTGTCTTCTTGTCGCGACCGTCCCCCGGATCACGCAGTACGACGCTCGCCGGGGCCAGCGGCGCCGACGGATCACCGGGCCCGTCGTTGCTCAGCACGTCGACGGCGACCGCCGTACCGAACGCTGTCCGGGCGCTGTCGTCGCGAACCACCGGCAGGACCGGTGTCACCGTCACGCTCAGCGTGGAGCGGGCCCGGTTCCGGTTGCTGTCCTTCACCTCGTACGCGACCGGCCGTGTGCCCCCGATGAACCGCGCCTCGGGAGTGAACGTGACCTTGCCATCGGCAACGACGTACTCACCCTGCCCGGCCACCGTGACCTGCTTGACCAGCGCGGCATCCGGGCCGACCAGCAGCAGCGTGTCCGGATCGAACTTCGCGCCAGGACCCGGTACGTCGTTCGCGATCGGATCGATCACGACTGGCAGGTGCTGCTTGGTCCGGGCGTGATCCGGATTCGCAACCGGTCGCGCCTGGACCGAGACCGACACGGTCGCCGTACCGATCGTGCCGTTGCTGTCAGCAACCTGATAGCCGACCGGAACCGTCGTACCGACAAATCCAGAAGCCGGCGCGAACCGCACTCCGCCGGACGGCTGCACGGTGAACAGCCCCTGCCCCTCAACCTCCAGCGCCGACACCACCTCACCCGAAGCCGGATCGATCAACCGAACCGCACCCAGCGGTGCCGACGGATCACCCGGCTTGTCGTTCGCGAGCACCGGCACCGTCAGGACCGTGTCGTACGGCGTGCTCGCCGAGTCGTCCTTGGCGACCGGAGCCACCGGGGTGACCGTCACCGTGATCGTCGAGGTCGCGCGGTTGCCGCTGGAATCCTTCACGCGGTAGGCGATCGACAGTACGCCGCGGAACGCGGGCACCGGATCGATCACCACCCGGCCGGTCGACTCGTTCACCGTCACGATCCCCTGGCCAGTCAGCGCCGCGATCCGGACCCAACTCCGCGTATTCACGGAGTAGACCTCGACCGACCCCTTCTCCAACTCGGCGCCGGTCCCGGCCTTGTCGTTCTCGAGCGGCTCAAGCGCCAGCGTGACGTTCTGCTTGGTCGTCGCCACATCCGCGACCGCCTCCGGCCCCTTGCCGACCGTCAGGAGCAGCAGGCCTTCGACCGTGGTCCCGTTGCCGTCAGCGATCCGGTACGTCGCGGGCGTGGTGACCCCCTGGAAATCCTTGACCGGTGTGAAGGCGATCGACCCGTCGGCGACGACGGTGTACGTGCCCTCGCCGGCCTGCGTGAACGTCTTCCCGAACCCGTCCTTCGTCTTCAGCACCAGACTCGACGGGACCAACGGCGCCGACGGATCACCCGGTTTGTCATTGCTCAGTACGTCGACCGTGATCGGCTGGTTGAACGGAGTGATTGCCGAGTCGTCGACCGAGGTCGGCCAGATCGGCGTGACCGTCATCGTGAGTGTCGAGGTCCCGAACGTGCCGTTCGAGTCCGCCACGCGATAGGTCACCGGTTTCGCCGGGCCGTGGAACTTCGGCAGCGGATCGAAGACCACCATCCCGGTCGGCTGCACGGTGTAGGTCCCTTGCCCAGCGACAGTGACCGTCTTCGAGTACTCCTTCGCGCGGATTCCCGGCCGGAGCAGCTCAACGGTGGCGGGATCGAGTTCTGCGTCAGTGCCCGGACTGTCGTTGGAGAGCACGTTCACGCTGACCGTGAGGTCCTGCAAAGTGGACGCGCGGTCCGCCACCGCGACCGGCGGGAAGCCAACCGAGATCGTCAGCTTGGCCATCGTCAGCGTCCCGTTGCTGTCGCCCACCTGATAGGTCAACGGTGTCCCCGGCCCACGGAACGTCGCACCCGGATCGAACCGGACCGCTCCCCCGGCGGCGGTGTAGACGCCCTCGTTCAAGATGCTGACCGTTGCCTTCAGCAACCCATCGGCCGGGTCGGTGAGCAGCAGGCTGGTCGGCAGCAGCGGTGCGGTCGGGTCGCCCGGCTTGTCGTTCGCCAGCACCGGCACCGTGACCGGCTTGTCGTACGGCGTCCGCGCGGCGTCGTCGACCGCCACCGGAGTGATCGGCGTGACCGTGACCGCGATCGTCGACCGCGTCACCTGATCGAACCAGTCCATCACGCGATAGGTCAGCGCGGTCGCCGTGCCGGTGAAGCCCGGCAGCGGATCGACCGTCACCGTCCCATCCGGGTTCACCTGGTAGGCAGCCTGTCCCGGCACCTTCACCAGCTTCTTCATCGACCCATCAGCAGGATCCAGCACCGCGACACTGAGCGGATCGAGCCCGGTCCCCCGGCCGGCGGTGTCGTTCGCGAGCGGGTCAACGACGAACGGAACGTTCTGCTTACCCGTTGCCGTGTCCGGTTTAGCAGTCGGCGCGGGCGGCTTCGCCACCGTCACGGTCAGCTGCGCAGTGGCCGCCGTACCGTTGACATCCGCGACGCGATAGGTGAGCGCTGCCGTCACTCCCACGTACGTCGGCAGTGGGTCGACCGTGATTTCGCCGTCCGGCGTCACCGTGTACGTCGCCTCGCCGTCAACCACGACTGTGGTCTTCGGCTCCTGCGTCTTCGGATCGAGCACCCGCACGCTGCTCGGTACCAGGGGGACCGCGGGGTCACCGGCCTGGTCGTTCGACAGCACCCGAACCGGGACGGTGGTGTCGTACGCCGTCGCCGCGGTGTCGTCCGACGCATCGGGCTGCACCTTCGTGACTCGCATGGTCAGGGCCGCGCTGCCGATCGCACCGTTGCTGTCGGCCACCTGGTAGCTGACCGGCGTCGCCGTACCGCTGAAGGCAGGCACTGGCTCAAACAGCAGCTTGCCGTCCGGCCGCGCGGTGTACTTGCCCTGACCGGGCACGATCAGCGTGGTCACGGGCTCGGTGCGGGTCGGCGGGATCAGACGGAGGGTGTCCGGTCGCAGTACGGCGCCGGTCGGGCCGGGCTTGTCGTTGTCGAGGACCGCGACCACGACGGACCGGCCTTGCAGAGTGGCGATGGTGTCCGGGTTCGCGACTGGCGGTGCTGGCGCGTCAACGGCGACCGTCAGCGCAGCGCGCGCCGCAGTCCCGTTCTTGTCGAGCACCTGGTAGGTGAGCGGCGTACCGACGCCATGGAAACCGTGAGCCGGCTGGAACGCGACCTTGCCCCCAGCAACCACGTAGGTGCCCTCACGCGCGATCGTCACGGTGTCGACGAGGGTGTGCTTGACCGGGTCGACCAGCTTCAGCGTGGCCGGGTCGAGTGGTGCATCCGGTGAGCCAGGCAGGTCGTTGTCCAGCACTGGTACGACGGTGTCCGTGTCGAACGCGGTAGACGCCGAGTCCCCGTTGGCAATCGGCTGCACCGGTGTCACGGTGACTGTGAGCGTGGACTCGGCGGTCTGACCGGTCGTGTCGGTGACGCGGTACCCGATGGAGGTCCCGACCCCGGTGAATTGCCGGACCGGCACGAAGTCGACGGCCCCGGTCGGTTTGGCGGCGTACTGCCCCTCACCGGGGATCACCACGGTCTTCTTGAACTTCGTGTCGGCCGGATCGCGCAGCACCACCGAGCCGGCGACCAGCGTCACCCCTGGAGCCGCCTGGTCGTTGGCGAGCGGCCGGACCGCGAGGCTGACGTTCTGCGGGGTCTTCACGGTGTCGGGCGTTGCTACCGGGCCAGCGGGGAGCGCAACAGTGACAGTCAGCTTGGCCGTCGCAGTGATGCCGTTGCTGTCGGCCACTCGGTAGCTGACCGGCTTACCGACCCCGACGAAACCAGGCACCGGCTCCACCGCGACGGTCCCGTCCGGCTTGGCGATGTACTTCGCTTGGCCGACCACACTGAGCAGTGCGCCGCACTGGTCGCCATCCAGCAGACAGAGCGAGCTCGGCTGGAGCGGTGCGGCCGGATCACCGGGCAGGTCGTTGCCGAGCACCTTGACCGTCACATCGGTGTTGAACGCGGTACTGGCGGTGTCGTCGTGCAGAACCGGCGGAGGCGGCGGGGTGATCTGCAGTGCGTAGTCCTCTACCTCACCGGCATCGGCCGCACCGGTCGGTTTCGCTGCGCCGTCGCCGTACCCGATCCGCACTCGCGCGTACGTCGTTCCGGCCGCCGGCTTGGCGAACTTCGGCCAACTGAGCTTCACCGTCGCTTGTCCGGCAGCGAAATCACCACAGGCACGTTCACTCGCCTCGAACGTGCCTGTGCGGTCCAGGTCGAGCCACGCACACACCTGGCCGGGTTTCGACGCACCGGTGAGCTTGACCTCTATCCCGTACGACGTGGCGTTCGTCCGCAGTGGCGGGAACATCACGCCGTCGTCAGCAGCATCAGGTGTGGTCGGACCGGTGGTCGCGTTGGCGACTGTGCTGTTGTCCTCGGTGGCGTCCTTACCGAGCCGCACGTCGCTCAGCACTGACCAGGCCGCACCGTACGTTGCCGGTGCGTCACCGAAGTCCTCGCCAGCCGACGCCAGCACCGAGAACGCGTCGCCCGAGGAGGTGGTGTTGAAAGCAGGCAGCTTGGCGTGCTTGGTGAAGTACGCCGACACGTCGAAGCGCACCGTCGTCACAACGCCGTTCACTCGCACCGAACCACACGCAGCGGTCGCACCGGCATCCGGACCGGTACCGGTCTTGTTGTTGATGCAGTTCGGGCCGGTGTCGTGGTTCGCCGCAGTGACGGTGTCGCTGGTGACTGCCAGGTTGTTGCCCTGACCCGCCTTGCTCAGACTGAGGCCCGGAGTGGTCAGCCGCAGCACGGAGTGCAGCTCCGACTGCGCGGTCGGCTTGCCGCTGACGGTCTGCGTGACCGCACCGCCGAGCCCGGCCAGATGCAGCACTGGATTGCGCACCGGCCGGCTGAACGCGACCGTCACCGTGCCACGGTCGCCACAGCTACCGATGGCCGCGCAGTCGCCGGTGTTGACGACCAGGTCCTGAGCCGGCGTAGTCCGCGCGATCGGCGGGCTGTACGTCGTCGGTCCGGTACCGCGGATGCCTGCGGTGGTCTCGTCGAGCAGCTCGGTCGCACCGGTCACGCTGATGGTCTGCCGCAGTCCGGAGCCCGGCATCGTCGCAGTCGCCGAATCACCTTGCTCGAACGGCTCCACCGGCACCTGATAGGCGGCAGTCTCCACACCTGTCATCGCCAGCAGCACAGCCGTCAGCAAGCCCACCGCCGCCGGTCGTGTCGCCCGCATGGTGCCGCCCTCCCGAGCATTCACGTCTCCGCATGCATCGGCACCGGGGCGGGCGGGCCATGCGTAGACCATAACGGCCTGCGCGGACCCTATGTTACGGGCTCGCTACCCTCCGAGGTCGTAGATTTTGACCTTGCCGTTGCTGTGTCGCAACGGCACCAGGTCGGCGAGTTCCGGGGAGACGGTTCCGGCGCGCGAGTCGGCGTACAACCAGCGAACGCCGTACTGGTCGTGGAGTCGTTGCAGCAGTGCTGGAGTCGGGTTCGCGAAGGCCTGGGTGACGAGGGCGATGCGGTCGGGCCAGGGGGACGGCTGCTCGGTGTAGCGACGGCCGCCGACCCCTTGGGCAGCCATGGCCTCGTTGGTGTACGCCCAGCCTTCGATGACGGTACGGCGGCCGGCCAGTCCGCTGACGATGTACCCGCGGGCATCGCAGCCGGGTGTCTTCGCATCGACCGGACGGCACCAGGTGTTGGTGGCGACCACGTCGGTCGGTGCGCTGTTCGCCGCGAGCCACAAGGCGGTCGACTGCTCGTCCGGATAGACCCACTGCGGTGCGGAGCGGAAGACCGGGCCTGCTTCGGTGTCACCCTTGATGGCGTTCTGGACGAAGCTCTTCACCGGTGAAACGAACAGCAGCACCAGTACGACGACAAGCACGCGCCTGCGGGCAGTGGCGGCCACCCAACCGGCGGCAGCGAGGCTGAACGGTGTGGCGGTGTACAGGAAGTAGGACTCGCTCACTCCGGGATGGTCGATGAAGAGGTAGCCGAGCCAGCCGACCACCATCGCCCCGATCAGGAACCACGCGACCGGATCACTCCGTACGACGAGGAAGCCGGTCAGGGACGCGGCCTGGATCAGCAGGACGCTCAGGAGCATCGCGATCGTGCCGAGGACCGCACCGTTCACCAGCGACGGGACGACCAACCCACCAACACCAGCGGGTGTGTGGTCGCCGGTGAGACTCGCGTAGCCGGGGCTGGTCTTGAGAATCGCCAGGAACTGGAGCTGCGAGCCGCTGGTGCTTCCAGCAACGGTGAGCAGCGTGAGCGCGCCGACCGCGACTAGCAGGGCGCCGGCGACGACGGTCTTGATGCGGAGCTGGTAGAGAGCGGCCAGTCCGACCGCACCGATCAGCACTGGCAGCACTGTCGGCTTCGAGCCGCCACCTAGGAGAGCCAATGCGACGATGAGCACCCACAGCGAGCGCGGGCCGTTGCGGAAGAGCAGTTCGATCAGGAGGATCCCTACCGCGACACAGGCGATCAGGCCGAAGGTCTGCGACGGACTGAGGTAGCTGACCGGTGGGTTCAGGTTGATGCTGGTGTCGACGAGCAGGTACAGCTGTGGCGCGGTGAGAGCTGCAGCGGCGAGCACTCCGGTCCACCAGGTCCGGCTGACTGTCCGGGCGAGCGTGGCACACACCAGCAGCGCAACCACGAGCCACGGCAGCACCCACAGCCGGAACAGCACCATGGTCGGGCTGAGCCGAGTGATGTCGACGGCCGCCGCCATGTCGGCGTTCGCGAACCAGTGGTACTCCAGCCGCTCCCCCACGACCTGTGGCAGTTCCGGCGGCACAGCACGCGTCAGCTCACTCACCATCGATAGGTGGTACAGCAGGTCCTGGTAGTACGACGTACCGTCCGGTGGCATCACGTGGTACGCCATGACACCGCGGATGGTGGCCGCAAGCATCAAAGATGCAGCGATCACCAGCCCCCACGTCCACCACAGCGGGAGCGGCTGCGGCTCGGCAATGCGCCAACACGAGCGCAACCGCGGCAATGCGAAGGCAGCAAGGGTCAGCAACGGCCACAGGATCAACCAACGCTGCAAGCCGACCGCAGTGAACAGCGCCCAGCCAACCAACATCCAGGCGGCGCCGACGATTGCACCCAGACCGAGGTCCTCAGCCCAGTTGCCCAGACTGCGCCAGACCGCCCGCAGCAGCAGGGTTCCCGGCAGGGCGATCGCCAGCGCGAAGTAGACGCCGTACCGGACGGCATCCAAGGTGTGGAAACCAGCAAGCGCAACCAGGAGCCAGGGCAGCGCCCGCTTCACCGGGTTGCGACCGGTTCCGCACGTTTCTGGTCTTCGAGGCTGTCATAGCCGACGAGGAACTGCGGCCGCCGCTGGCTCGACTGGAACAGGCGCGCCACGTACTCACCGAGCAGACCGAGGCACAGCAGCTGGATCGCACCGATCACACTGACCGCGAGCACGGTCGACGTCCAGCCGGGGACACCGCGACCGGTCAGCTTGATCACCAGCGCACCAACCACGAACAGCGCCGACATCAGGCCACCGAGCAGCCCGAGCCAGGTCGCCAGGCGCAGCGGCGCGGCCGAGAACGCGGTCACGCTGTCGAAGGCCAGCCGCGTCATCTTGGTCAGGTTGTACTTCGTCGAACCGGCCGCACGCTCGGCGCGGATGTAGGTGACCTCGGCACTCGGGAAGCCGAGCCACGGGATCACCAGCCGGAACACCCGGCCGTCCTCGGGCAGCGCGTTCACGGCATCCACCACCCGGCGCGACACCATCCGGAAATCACCCGCGTCGAACGGGATCTGCTTGCCGACCAGCCGGCACATCAGCCGGTAGTACAGCCGCGCGGTAGTTCGCTTCGGCCACGAATCACTCGAGCGGTCCGAGCGAACGCCGTACACAACGTCCAGATCGCGCTCGCGCATCACGTGCAGGAACTCGGCGATCGTCTCCGGCGGGTCCTGCAGATCGGCGTCGATGGTGACCACGTACTGCCCGCGGGCGCTGCGGAAGCCGGCCGACTGCGCGGCCTGATGACCGCTGTTGCGAAGCAGCCGAATCACGCGGAGCTGCGGCCAGTCCTTCGCCGCCTCGAGCAGCAGTGCCGCCGTACTGTCCCGACTCCCGTCGTCGACGACGAGCAGCTCGTACGGCAGGCCGAGGCTGTCGAGCAGCGGGTGCATCCGCTCGAAGAACATCGGCAGCACGGCTTCCTCGTCGTACATCGGCACCACGACGGAGAGCTCGGGGTCGATGTCCACGTCTGGTCTAACGAGCGTGAGCTACCCGGGTTAGTCGGGTGGTGAGATTGCGACAGCCCCGGTACGGCGGGGGTCGCCGACCGCCATCAGGCCTTCCGACGGATCCCAGAAGGCGGCTGCGACCCCACCGAAGTACATCGAGTGCGGGGGCATCGGGCGGGACGGAAGGTTCGTCGTACCCGCCAAGGGCAGGTCGTCCTCGTAGTCGACGATCACGTCATCGCGGACGCGGACGTGCAGCCGCGGGTGCTCGACCGCCTCGGCCAGCGGCAGCCCGCCGTGCGTGTAGAGCGCGTAGACCTGCGCGAGCGCGGTCGGGATCCGGTCCGAGCCGGGCGAGCTGATCGCCAGTACGGCGCCGTCGCTGTCCCGGCGGGCCACGCTCGGGGCCATGTTCGAGGTCAGTCGGGTGCCGGGGGCCAGGCTGTGCGGACCGCCGTGCAGCAGCTCCTGCTCACCGAGCGCGTTGTTCAGCCAGATGCCGGTCCCGGGAGTCAGCACGCCGGAGCCGTAGCCGGACGAGACCGTGATCGCGCAGGCATCACCCTCGTCGTCCACCACCGACACTGTCGCCGTACTCGGCGAGGTGAGCGCGCGCAGGTCGCCGGACGACGCAAGCTCGAGCAGTTTCTGCCCTTCGAGCTGCCGAATGTCCTCCTCGTCCAGCTCCGCCAGGCGCCGGCCGAGAACCGCATGCTGCACGTCGACCAGTCGCTCGAGCTCGGTCGGGTTCCAGCTGCCGTTGGCCGGGACGCCGTCCAGCAGCGCGAGCATTGCGGCAACCGCTACTCCCCCGACGGCAGGCGGCGGGTTGGTGGCCAGGCGCCAACCGTTCTGTCGGACCATCAGCGCCGGGCGGACAATCGCCTCGTACGCCGCCAGGTCCTCGGCGTTGAGGATGCCTTCATTCTCGGCCATGTCGCGGATCAGCAACTGGGCGAGCTCACCGGTGTACAGCGTCTCGGCGCCGTCGCGGGCGATCAGCTGCAGCGCCTCGGCCAGCTCCGGGATGATCACCGTGCTGCCGGCCTTGATGACCGTGCCGTGCTCGTCGTGCACGACCCGGTGACTCGGCTGATGCCAGCCGAAGATGATCTCGTGGGTGAACCCGAGGTAGTAGCCGGAGGTCCGGCTGAGCGGGAACCCGTCGCGCGCCACCTCGATCGCCGGCTGCACGACCTCGCGCCAGGGCGCCTTGCCGGATCGCCGGTGCGCCAGGTCGAGCGCCTTCAGACCACCCGGGGTCGCGACCGAACCGTGCCCGACGGTGGTCGTCGTACCGCCGCCGTAGTCAGTGGTGATATCCCAGACGCCACGGCCGAACGACTCCGGCGGCAGACCCCGGCCGGGCATCTCCACCCAGCCGTCGATCGTGACTGCCTCGGACCCCGCGACCTGCAGCGTGACGAATCCACCCGAGGCCGGCGAGACCACGCCGATCTCGTTCACCATCGTGACCAGCGTGGCCGCGATCGCGGCATCGACCGCGTTACCACCCTCAGCAGCCACCCGTACGCCGGCCTCCGCGGCCGCCGCGTTAGGCGCAGCAACCGCCACCCGCGGGTGTGCCCCGCTCATCCGCGGGTCAGCCGACTCGCTGGACGGCGCCGAAGCGGTCGACGGCTACCTGGACCGCGGCCTGGCGGGCCTCGGCGACCTCGGTGTCCTTCAGGGTGCGGTCGGCGGCGCGGAAGCGGAGTGCGAACGCGAGCGACTTCTTGCCCTCGCCGATCTGCTCACCGGTGTACAGGTCGAACAGCCGCACGGACTCCAGCAGCTCGCCCGCACCCTCGACCAGCGCCGCCTCGACCTCGGCCGCGGCCACGTCGGCCGCGACGATCAGCGCCACGTCCTCCTTGGCCACCGGGTACGACGAGAACGGCACCGCGGTCACGGACTCCGGTCCGGCCGTGATCAGCGCCTCCAGGTCGAGCTCGACCGCACTCGACCGGGCCGGCAGGCCGAACGCCTGGCACACCTTCGGGTGCAGCTCACCCGCGTGACCGACGACCTTGCCGTCGACCGAGAACTCCGCACAGCGACCCGGATGCCACGGCGCCAGCTCGACGTTCTTCACGACCGGCTCGACGCCGACCGCCGAGGCGATCAGGCGGGCGATCTGGACCGCATCGGCCCAGCCGGCCGGACGGGCCTTGCCCCACCAACCGGTCGGGGTCAGCGCACCGGTCAGCACCACTCCGACATGCAACGGCTGGTCGGGGAGTGCGTCGTACAGGGACTGGACGTCGGCGTCACTCGGCCGGCCCTCGACGGGCAGGCGCGGCGCGGCCTTCGTCTCGGCCTTGGGCTTGAAGACCAGTCCGGTCTGGAAGATCGCCAGGTCGGTCTGACCACGGCCGGTGTTGCGCTCGGCCGTCCGCAGCAGCGTCGCGAGCAGAGTCGTCTGCAACGACGGCTCTTCGTCCGAGAGCGGGTTGACCAACTTGACCGTCGTACGGCGGGCGTCGTCGGCCGGCAGGCCCATCGCGTCGAAGTCGGCGTCCCCGGTGAACGGATACGACACCACCTCGGTCAGCCCGGCCCCGACCAGCGCGGTCGCGACCCGGCGCCGGCGTCGCTGCGAAACCGTCAGCCCCTGCCCACCCGGCGCCGGCGGCAACACCGACGGCACGTTGTCATACCCGAACAGCCGAATGGCTTCCTCGGCAAAGTCGTTCGGATCCCGCAGATCCGGCCGCCACGAAGGCGGAGTCACCGCAAGCAGGTCGTCCCCGCCCTCGGCCAGCGCGGGCGAGTGCACCCCAGCCGCAAGAGCAGCCGGTACGGCGTCCGCCGCGGCCGGCTCGATGGTGCAGCCGACCGACTTCAAGTGGCGGAGGGTTTCTTCGATCGTGATCGGGGCACCGGCGACGCGGGCTGCGTGGTCGGCGCGAATGACGACCGGCTCCGGCTGCGGGTGCGTGTCGACGACGGTCTCGTCGGTGAGGATCGTCCCGCCGGCCAGCTCGGCCAGGAGATCGGCCACCCGCTGAGCGGCGTACCGCGGCAGCTGCGGGTCGACCTCACGCTCGAACCGCCGCGACGCCTCCGACGACAGCTTGTGCCGGCGCGACGCGCGCGCGATCACGATCGGGTCGAAGTGCGCGGCCTCGATCACCACCTCGGTCGTCGTCTCGGAGATCTCGGTGGACGCGCCACCCATCACCCCGGCGATACCGATCGGGCCGGAGTCGTCGACGATCAGCAGATCCTCGGCGTCCAGCTCGCGGGTCTGGTCGTCCAGGGTCACCAGCTTCTCGCCGGACGTCGCCCGCCGGACAACGATCTCGCCACTCAGCCGGTCCTTGTCGTACCCGTGGATCGGCTGGCCGAGCTCGAGCATCACGTAGTTGGTCACGTCGACACCGATCGAGATCGGCCGCATGCCGGACGCGAGCAGTCGCTTCTGCAGCCACCGCGGCGACACCGCCTTCGCGTCGATCCCGGTCACGGTCCGCGTGACGAACGTCGTACAAGCCTTTGCGTCGTCGACGCGCACCGGGTAACCGCCTGCACCCGAGCCAGTCAGCGTCAGAGCCGCCGGATCCTTCAACGGAAGCCCGTACGCCGTCGCGGCCTCGCGGGCGACGCCACGGATCGACAGGCAGTAGCCGCGGTCCGGGGTGACGGCGATGTCGAGCACGTCATCGGTGAGCGACAGCAGCTCGATCGCGTCATCACCGGGCACACCTTCACCCGGCTCCAGCACGACGATGCCGTCGGTACCGTCGTCGCCGAGACCGAGCTCCGTGCTGGAGCAGATCATCCCGTTCGACACGTGGCCGTAGGTCTTGCGGGCGGAGATCGCGAAGCCGCCCGGCAGCACCGCGCCCGGCAGCACGACCACGACCAGGTCGCCGACCTCGAAGTTGTGCGCACCGCAGACGACCCACTGCGGCTCGTCCTTGCCGATGTCGAGCGAGCACCAGCGGATGGTCTTGCCGTTCTTCTGCGGCTCGTTCTCGTACGTCAGCACCTTGCCGACCACCAGCGGGCCGGTCAGGTCGGACTCCTCGACGGTCTCCACCTCGAGACCGGCCCGGACCAGCTGCTCCCCGAGGTCGCGACCGGTCACCTCGGCCGGGAGCTCGACGTACTCACGAAGCCACGACAGTGGGACCCGCATCAGATCTCCATCCCGAACTGGCGGCTGAACCGCACATCACCCTCGACCATGTCCCGCATGTCCTCGACGCCGTTGCGGAACATCAGCGTCCGCTCCAGCCCCATGCCGAAGGCGAAACCGGAGTACCGGTCGGTGTCGATCCCGCAGGCGCGCAGGACGCGCGGGTTGACCACGCCGCAGCCGCCCCACTCGATCCAGCCCTCGCTGCCACAGGTGCGGCACGGGCGGTCCGGGTTGCCGACGGACTCACCGCGGCAGACGAAACACTTCAGGTCGACCTCGGCCGACGGCTCGGTGAACGGGAAGAAGTTCGGCCGCAGCCGCGCCTCCAGGCCCTCGCCGAACATCGACACGACAAAGTGGTCGAGCGTGCCCTTCAGGTGCGCGAGCGTGATGCCCTCGTCCACCACCAGGCCCTCGACCTGGTAGAAGACCGGCGTGTGGGTCGCGTCCAGCTCGTCGGTCCGGAACACCCGGCCCGGGCAGATCACGTAGATCGGCGGCTTGCGGGTCAGCATCGACCGCGCCTGCACCGGCGACGTGTGCGTCCGCAGCACCTTCCCGGAGCCGGCCGGCTCGACGAAGAACGTGTCCTGCATCTGCCGCGCCGGGTGGTCGGGCTGGAAGTTCAGCGCGTCGAAGTTCAGCCACTCGGCCTCGATCTCCGGCCCTTCGGCGACATCCCAGCCGAGCGCGGTGAACACATCCGCGACCTGCTCGGAGATCAGCGACAACGGGTGCCGCGCACCGAGCTCCGGCGTGTGCCACGGCAGCGTCACGTCGACCCGCTCGGTCGCGAGCATCCGCTCCTCGTGCTCGGTCTCCAGCACCACGAGCCGAGCGGCGTACCCCTCGTTGATCGCCTTGCGCGCGGAACCGATCCGCTGCCCGGCCTCCTTGCGGCCCTGCGGCGGCAACGCCCCGATCTCCCGGTTCGCCAGCGCGATCGGCGACTTCTCGCCCAGATGAGCGGCCTTGGCCTCCTGCAGGGCAGCCAGATCGGCCGCCTCGGTAAACGCCTTCAGCGCCTCGTCACGGCTCCGCTCCAGCGCTTCGGCATGCAACGGCGTCACTTCGACCGGGTCGTACTGCGTGTTGGGACCGGACATGGCTCGCTCTCGGTTCGGAACTTCTGCGACTTGCAGTCTAAGAAGTTCCACCCCCAGACCGTGAATC
>NZ_SMKA01000255.1 GCF_004348455.1 Kribbella albertanoniae | reverse complement strand
CGGCCACGCCCCACGCACCATGGCCAGCCTCCGCAACCTCGCGATCACCCTGCTACGCCACGCAGGCTGGAACAACATCGCAGCCGGACTCCGACATCACGCCCGAGACCACAAACGCGTACTCAGCATGCTTCTGGCCAAGTGAAAAGACGACTTTGCCGAGGCCCTGGGTCTTGAACGCCTGCAGGACCTTCCGCAGATCTTCGGTGGTCTTCGGCACCTGAAGGTTCAGCTTCTTCAGCCAGGCGCTGTTCATCCACAGCTTGTCCGGATAGGTGCAGTGCTTGCAGTCCGACCATTGCGGCAGCGCGTAGATGTGACCGTCAGGCGCGGTCGCCATCTCCTTCAGGGTCTTGTTCTCGTCCAGCGCCTTCTGAATGTTCGGCGCGTTGTCCTTGATCAGTCCTTCCAGCGGCTGCGCGACCCCCTGGGTGCCGAGCTTCAGCACCTCGGCCTGGGTGAAGCCGTCGACCCACGGGATGAGCATGAACAGGTCCGGGTAGTCACCGCTGGCCAGAGCGATCTGCCGCTTCTCCCGGGCTGCGCCAGCGTCGAAGGTGGTCGTCTGCCAGCGGAACTGGATCTTGAACTTGTCGCTCATGACCTTGCTGACCGGGTTGGTGTCCCAGTTGTCGTCCGGCCCTTGCGGGCCGAACGTATCGATGATGACCTTGCCGTCGGCAGAGGTCTCGTTCGCCGCCCCTTCGGTCTTGTCCGAGCTGCACGCCGCGAGGGCGAGCAGGGCGGCCGCGGTCAGGGCCGCGACCTTGCTCACGGATGAGCGCATTGCTGTGTTCCTTTCTCAGGGGGCTTTTCAGCCCTTGACCGCGCCGACCATCACGCCCTTGGTGAAATGGCGGGCGACGAACGGGTAGATGATCAGTACAGGCAGCGTCGAGACGACGATCAGCGCGTATTTGAGGACGTTCGCGAGCTGCTGACGTTCCAGGTTCTGGGCGATGTCGGCGGCAGAACCGGTGGTGGAGTTCAGGATCAGGATGTTGCGCAGCACGATCTGCAGCGGGTAGAGGCCTGGGTCCTTGAGATAGATGAGAGCGTCGAAGTAGCTGTTCCACTGGAAGATGACGTACATCAGCGCGATCACCGCGATCACCGGCTTCGACAGGGGCAGCACGATCGACCACAGGAACCGCAGGTCGCTCGCGCCGTCGATGGTGGCGGCTTCGTGCAGTTCGTCCGGGATGGTCGAGCGGAAGAAGGTGCGCGCGATGATCACCTGCCAGACCCCGATCGCACTCGGGATCACCATCGCCCACCGGGTATTCAGCATTCCGAGGTCCTGGACGACCAGGTAGGTCGGGATCAGGCCTCCGGAGAACAGCATCGTGAAGATCAGCAGGCTCATGATCACGTTGCGTCCGTAGAACGTCCGGCGGGACAACGGATACGCGATCGCGATCGTCAGCGTGACGCTGATCAGCGTGCCGCCGATCGCGTAGATGAACGAGTTCAGGTACCCACGCATGATCTGCGGATCGGCGAAGACCGTCTGGTACGCCTTGACACCGGGCTCGATGGGCCAGAGCAGCACCCGTCCGGCACTCACCGCGGCCGGGCTGCTGAACGAGTTGGCCACGATGTAGACCAGCGGCAGCGCCACCACGATCAGCGCCAGCCACAGCATGATCTTGACGCCGAACAGGAAGACCTTGTCGCCGCGCGTCTCCTCGATCGCGGTCCGCTTCGACGTACTCGCCGGCTGCTTCGCCGTACGGCGGAAGCCCTGCAACGTGACGCTCATGACCAGAGTCCGTTCCCGGTGATCCGCTTGGCGACGAAGTTCACGACGACCAGCAGGACAAGGTTGATGACGGAGTTGAACAGGCCGATCGCGGTCGCCATGCTGAAGTCGGCGTTCAGCAGACCGGTCTTGTAGACGTAGGTCGCGATGATCTCGGACTGGGCCGTGTTCAACGGGTTCTGCAGCAGGAACGCCTTCTCGAACCCGATCGACATGATGTTGCCGACACCGAGGATCAGGATGATCACCGCGGTCGGCATGATGCCGGGCAGATCGACGTTCCGGATCCGCTGCAGCCGGCTGGCACCATCGATCCGGGCGGACTCGTGCAACGCAGGATCGATGCCGGACAGGGCCGCCAAGTAGATGACCGCCGAGTACCCGGTCGTCTGCCACACGTCCGACCAAACGTAGATGTGCCGGAAGTAGTCCGGATTGCCGAGGAAGTCGATCGACGGCACCCCGAACAGCCCGATCGCGTCGTTCACGAACCCGAGCCGCGGCGACAGCACCAGGATCGTCATCGACACCACGACGACGGTCGAGATGAAGTACGGCGCATACGTGACCAGCTGGACTGTCTTCTTGAAGACGCCGACGCGGATCTCGTTCAGGGCGATCGCGAGAATGATCGGAATCGGGAAGCTCGCCAGCACGGTGTAGCCGGCCAGGAAGAACGTGTTCTTCACCAAGGTCCAGAACACCGGGTTCTGGAAGAACAGTTCGAAGTTGTGGAAGCCGACCCATGGGCTGCCCCACGGCCCCTTGATCGGGCTGTAGTCCTTGAACGCGATCACCGCGTTGCTGATCGGAATGTACTTGAAGATCACGAAGTACGCGACCGGCACGATGATCAGCAGGTAGAGCTGCCAATGCCGGCGCAGACTCCGGCGGGCCTGCGTCCACTGGCTCGGCCGGGGCGGCCGGGTGGACTTCACCGCCTTCGCCGGAGCCGGCGCGGGCGGTGCCGCCGACGACTCACTACCCCGCACCTCGTACGTTGCACTCACTCCGCATCCTTTCCGTCACCGATCGGAGCGAAACCGATATCCGATAGGATCTCGGACCTCACTCACCGGGAGAATGACACAGAACGACGGCCGGCGGAAGAGTCACCGGCGGTCTCGATACCCGACCTTGACCGAATTCACCCGATCCCTTGCAGGCAAGGCGAAACCCGCATTGCCTCAGGCAACTATCTCGCAAAACACCAGATGGTCCGATGGCGAATTCCCATCGGACCCGGGCACCTCGACAGCACGCCCGGAGTCGCTCTGAGCCACCGACACCGGACCGCACCACAATTTATTACCTCTGTGAACTATCTCGCAGTCAACCGCGCTACAGCGGTCATGTCAAGACTTGACCGAGGCCAAGCTGACGCTCGACGTACACCTCGTCGAATCGCCCCCGCTGCCGCCCGTCCCACAGCGCAGCCATCACCGACAGCGCCCTCAACACAACCTGCAACGGCCCGAACGCAGCGAGCTCAGCGTCCGTCAGCGGATGAGCTGCAGTGCGCTGGTACCCAGCGACCAGCTCGGGCGACCGGTAGACGCGCGCGATCGTGAACTCCCAGGCCCGGCTGTCGGGGTGGCACAGATCGAAGTCGATCACGCCGCCCAGCCGACCGTCGGCGGTGAAGTGCAGGTTCCACTCGGCGAAATCGCCGTGCACGATCGTCTGCGGCAACTCCCGCAGCTTGTGCTCGACCACCAGTCGCTTCGCGCGGGCCATCAGCTCCTCGGAGCGGTCGGCCAGGTCGGGCCGCTCCGTCCTCAGCGCTTCGACTCCGGTGTGCCAGCTTTGAAACTCGCCCATCCCTTCCAGATCGCAGGCCTCGCAGAACGTGGGGCGGGTACCGAGATCGAGTCCGCGCAGATCGTCGTGCAACCGTGCGAGCACACTCCCCCGCTCGATCCGCTGATCCGCGGTCTCGTCCTGATGAGGTGCGCCCGGGACGAAACGAGTCACCGACCACAGACGGCCGTCGTACTGGACGGGGCCGGCGATGCGCCGCGGAACGCACCAGCCTCGCCCGGTGAGGTGCGCAAGCACTTTCGTTTCGTAGGCGAGGCTTTCTTCGGTGTGCAGGACGTGGTGTCGTCGCAGGATGTGGTGGTCGTTGGCGCGGGTCCACAGGTGCCAGTTGCCGTTACCTGGGGAGTTGTCGTCGCCGGCGCGGGTGGGGTCGATGCGGACGATGTCGAGGTTGAACATGGACGAGATCTGCGTCGGCAAAAGCATTCGTTCATCGTGCCAGGGGCTGGGACAGTGGGCGGGTGGACTTCTCGGATGGATTGGTACTGGTGGGCGGGGTTGAGGTTGGGACTGCGCGGATGACGTGGTGGGACGAGGCTGATGGGACCCGGCTGTACTTGCTGCTGGGGTCGGTGGATGCGGCTCATCAGGGGCTTGGGTATGGGCGGCAGATACTCGCCTGGCTTGAGGAGCGGGCGCGCGAGCACGCTGCGGGCGACTCCGTCGGTACGCCGATGTTCGGAGTGAACCCGGAGTCGGAGCGCGACCTGGCGCTGGCGCGGGCGGCTGGGTATCGGGTCGCGTTCACGCGGGTGCGGATGATCGCCAAGCTCACCGAGCCGCGGGAGGTGCGGTTGCCGGAGGGGTTTGAGGTGCGGCCGGCCTCGGCTGGGGATCATCGGGCGGTGTTCGAGGCGAATGCGGAGGTGTTCGCGAGCAACTCGCTCGGATATGTCCAGGATAGCTTCGAGGAGTTCGAGCAGGAGATCGCTGACGACTACCCGGACCACCGGTTGTGGACCTTGGCCTGGGTTGGCGACAAGCTCGCCGGTTGGGTGGTCAGCGGGCAGGACGACACCCCATGGGTCGGCGTGCGTCCGGCGTACCGGCGTCGTGGGCTCGCATCCGCGCTCCTGCGCGCGAATCACGCGCAGCTGTGGGCGCACGGCGTACAGACGGCGTCGCTGTGGACGCTTGCGGAGAACCCGACCGGGAGCGTGGCTCTGTACGAGTCGCTCGGTTACCGGGTCGTCGAACGGCAGCCCCGCTACCGACGGCGTTTTTAAGAACGGACGGCTTTTCAGACAAAGACCTGACCCGACCATCACGGGGGAACGGCCGGGCCAGGCACTTTCGATACTACTCCGGTTCGGAGTGCAGGGCCCGCTAAATCGAAGGCGGACGCGCCGGTAATCCCTCTACTCTCGTCCCATGCGAACCCGCTTCTGACAACGCACGCCGCCGCCGCGGCGGTTGTGCGTCATGCCGCGATCGGCCCACTCCCGGGCCGCGCTTCGTCATGCACGCCGTCAGGAGCTCTCTATCCATGGCTATTCGCTACCGTTCGGCCGATCCGGTCCGGACCTATCGCACCTACAAAACCGTCTGGTCGTTCTGCGCCGCGCTGTGTTTCACCCTCAGCGCCGTGTACTACGTCCGCGAGGCGGGCCTCAGTCCGCTGCAACTCGTTCTGGTCGGGACGACGCTCGAGCTCGCCTGCTTCCTGTTCGAGATCCCGACCGGCATCGTCGCCGACCTGTACAGCCGGCGATTGTCGGTCGTCATCGGCGTGGCGCTGATCGGCTGCGGGTTCCTGCTGCAGGGACTGTCGCCGACGTTCCTCGCGATCCTCGGCGCGCAAGTGCTCTGGGGAGTCGGATACACGTTCACTTCGGGCGCCGATCAGGCCTGGCTGGCCGACGAGATCGGCACCGACCAGGTGGCCGCCGTACTGGTTCGCACGCAGCAGTTCGGGCTCGGCGGGACGATCCTCGGAACCATCTCGGCCGGCGCGCTCGGTCTACTCGATCTGTCGTTGCCGATCATGCTGTCCGGCGTTGTGATGATCGGGCTCGCGGTCCTGCTCGCGCTGTTCATGCGGGAGGTGAACTTCCACCGTACGCCGAGTGGTGAGCGGGAGACGTTCAAACACATGTCCGACACGTTCAAGCACGGGCTCGCGGTCGCGCGGAAGCGGCCGGTCGTCCGGTCGCTCGTGCTGATCAGCCTGATCGCCGGGTTGTCGAGTGAGGCGTTCGACCGGTTGTGGCAGGTGAAGATCCTCAGCTTCCAGTTCCCGACGGTGTTCGGGACATCGGATCCGGCATTCTGGTTCACGGTGCTCGGGCTGGTCGGCACGCTACTGACGCTGATCAGCTCGCTCATCCTGCACAAGCTGTCTCCTGAGCGCCTCACGGCCACCCACCCGAACGGCGTACTGGCGTTGCTTGCGCTGTTGCAGGTGGTCGGGGTGCTCGCGTTCGCCCTGCTCGGCAACTTGTGGCTGGCACTCGCCGCGATGTGGTTGCGGAGTATCGCGGACGCGTTGTCCTGGCCGATCGAATCCGCCTGGCTGAACCGGAACGTCGAGTCGCGCTCACGGGCCACCGTGATCTCGTTCGTCTCCCAGGCGAACGCCATCGGCCAGGTCGCCGGCGGTCCCCCACTCGGTGCCCTCGCCGGCCGAGCCGGCCTCCGCACCGCGCTCGTCGCCTCGGGGCTGTTGCTGGCGCCGATCCCGGTGCTGTTTGCTCGGCTGAAGGGGGAAAGCCGCACCTCCACCACCGTATAACCTCGTCGGCCCGGGCGATCTCCCGCTCACGGCAGCGTCGCCCGGGCCCCTCAGTCGAGGTTAGTGGGTGGTGGCGGTCCGCTCAGTCCTCGAGCTTGACCTTCACCGGGACGCGGCGGGCGTCGTACGACGACTTGATCAGGCTGGCGACCGTGGTGACGAGAAGGGTGGCGGCGATGAAGCTGAGTGAGGTGATGATGCCGATGTGCGGGAGGTGGATCGCGCCGATGTCGTCGATCTGCGAACCGTGCAGCGCCTCGACGATCAGCTTCACGCCGATGAACGCGAGAATCACCGACAGGCCGACGTTCAGGTAGACGATCCGCTCCAGCAGGCCGCCGATCAGGAAGTACAGCTGGCGTAGGCCCATCAGCGCGAAGGCGTTCGCGGTCAGCACGATGTAGGCGTCCTGGGTGAGCCCGAAGATCGCCGGGATCGAGTCGAGCGCGAAGATCACGTTCGCCATCCCGATCGCGGAGATCACGATCACCAGTGGGGTGAGCAGCCGCCGGCCTTTGTCGTCCCGGGTCGCGAGCTTGGCGCCGTCGTAGTCGTGGCCGAGCGGCAGGATCCGGCGCAGGCCGCGGAGGACGACATTCTCCTGGAAGTCGGCTTCGTCGTTCTCACCCTCGATGGCCAGCTTGATCGCGGTGTAGACCAGGAACGCGCCGAAGATGTAGAACACCCAACTGGCCGCCGCGATCGCCGCCGCGCCGGCCAGGATGAAGACCGCCCGCAGCAGCATCGAGACCACGATGCCGATGTACAGGACCTTGTCCTGCGCCAGCGCCGGTACGCCGAACCGCGCCATGATGATGACGAAGACGAACAGGTTGTCGACACTCAGGCTGTACTCGGTGATGTAGCCGGCCACGAACTCACCGCCGGTCGGACCACCGCTGAACAGGAACAGACCGACCGCGAACACCCCGGCCAGCCCGACGTAGAACAGCACCCACCGGGTCGCGTCCTTGATCGTCACGGTGTGTTTCCGGCGCGCGATCACGATCAGATCGAACGCGACGATCGCGATCAGGCCGACGATCGTGAGCACCCAGACCTGAGGGGACATGACAGAAACCATGAGTGATCCTCCGGACGCGTGACAACGACGTTGGTCCGGAGGTCTCTTCCGCCTGGATCAGCTCCAGGCCGACAGCACCGGTTCGGCCGCCCAGGCCTCCCGTGATGACGACACTGCCGTTGCGGAATACTCCCCTCCACAACACTTCAACTGCATCCGATACTGATACACCTGAGCGTATACCGCATACAGTCACCCGCGCCACCCTTACTTCCGCCGGGTCGGCGTCAGCACGAACGCCGTCGGCGTCGCCCCGTTGAAGCGCAGTACTCGCTCGCGCACGATCTTCAGGCCCCGCACGCCGGCCACCGCCTCACGCAACAACCGCTTGTCCTCGGTCAGCAACACGGCACGTCCATTCCCGGTGAGCACCCGCGCGATCTCCCCGAGCGCGGCCGGATACAGCCGCTGGTTGTCGCGATGACTGCCGACCCGCTTCCCGAACGGCAGGTTCGCCACCACCCGATGCACGCTCCGATCCGCCCGCTGCAGCTCCTCGGCGTACCCGACCTCCACCTGGATCGGAAGTCCGGCGATATTGCGCGTCGCGAGCTCAATCGACGAGGCGGCACAGTCAGACCCGTGTACGTCGTCCGCCTGCCGGCTCGCGGCCACGAGCAGCGTTCCCGAACCGCAGAACGGATCCAGCACCCGCTGTCCGGCCCGGATCTTCGCCAGCCGCACCAACACCTCGGCCACCACGGGATTAGTGGCCCACGGCAAACGCTCCAGCCGCCCGAACCGCCGTACCCAATGCAATGCCCCGAGCTCGGCAACCCAACCGGTCACCGACTCGGTCAGGTTCACCGCCCAATCCCGAGGGTCATTCCGCCATCCCAGTCGCGCCTCGACAGTCGCCACCAATACTCGCCTGAGCGGTGTATCCGGCGTACCGACGCGGAAGGTTGCAGACGGCAGGAATCCCAGTGGAGCAAGGAAGTTCGGGTCCAGCGGAGCGCCGGGCAAGGGTATCGCCGCGGACGAGTAGAGGCGGCAGGCGACGAGCTCTTGCAGACTGCCGTCTACGCGGCAGTCGAGCGAAGAGCGCCCGGAACGCAGGATGGTGACTGAGGGAAGGCTGCCGAGTTCGGCGGCGAGCAGGTCGACCGCCCCCTCGACAGAACGAAGGTTCAACTGCACAGGTGACTCCTGAGGTCGCGTCGATGAATCCGAATCGATGCGCGACGTGCCTCAACACCACCATCAGTCGAAGCTGCGGCGGCGAAGCACGTCTCTCAGAAACCAGTCACTGCCCCGAACCCTACGACCACCCTCACCCCTCGACCACTCCTTTTCCCCACCCCGCGCCCAGCGCCCGCACTGCGGCGGGTTGCCCCGCGCCATCTCATGGGGGAACCCACCAGCTTGCGGGTTCCGCACCCGCATGAGATGGGGGAACCCGCCATCTCATGGGGGGACCCCAAGGCCGGTTAGTTGCGGCTCGGGAGGAACCCCATCAGGTGGCGGCGAGCGGGGATCGCGGAGGTCGCGGACCGCCAGGCCATCACAAGTGGCGGTCACGGCGGGGGTTGAGCGTGGGGTCGGGGCGACGGGCGCAGTTGTGATGGCATGCAGGTCCGCAGCCGCGGGAGCCACGGCCCGAAAAGCTCAGGCGGCGCTCGCCGAGCGACGTACAAGACGCCCACACCACAACAGAGGCGGGTCCCCCGAGGGACATGGGCAAAAAGTTTCCGTTTCCGTCAAGGTCTGGGAGATTTCTGCTCTGAGGAGTACAAAGAAGTTCTGAGGTCTTACCGCCCCTAGACCTGGAGGAACTGTCATGGATGTGATGTACGGACTTGTCGGTGAAGCGTCGTGGTTCTGTTGCGGGAACGCATGGGGACCCTGTGCGAGTACCGGGACCGGTGCTTGTGCGACGTGCCATTCGGGAAACATGCAGCATGCGTGGACGAATACGTCGGACGCTTGCTATGCGATCACCAGGCCGGACCAGTGCGGTGTCACCGGGGTTTCCCGGCGGACGTGCGGGTTCCGGCATGCGACGACCAACCTGTGCAACGGCGCACGGATTGTGACGTCGATCGCGGACTGTGGGCCGCGGACCCGGTCGTTCTGTGGTGAGCGAGCTTGCTGCGGAGGGACTTGCGCGTCGAACCGGGTCATGGATCTGACCCCGGCGGCGTTCACCCGGATCGCCAGTCTGAGTGCCGGGTTGATTCCGGCCGGCATCGATGTGGGATGAGGTGAGCTGAGATGACTTCGATGGATCGACGCGCTCTGCTCACGCGTGCCGCACTCGGTGCGACCGGTTTGATTGCGGCCAGTGCGATGGGATCACTGGCTCCGGAGGCTGCGTTCGCGGCGTCGGCGCAGGTGCCGGATCCGGGCGCTCCGGATCCCAATTTCGCGGAAGGCCTGATCACCGGCCGGAACCAGGATCTCCTGCAGGTACAGGGATCCGACGGCCGGCTGCACAAGATTCAGCTGACCGGAGTGACCAGCGTCTGGAAGCTCCGGCCGACCACGATCGACCAGGCCAGGATCGGCGACGGCCTGTACGCGCGTGGCGTGAAACTGCCGGACGGCGTACTGGCTGCCGAGTCGGTGTGGATCAACATCGTCAACCTGGACGTGATGATCAACTCGATCGGCCGGACTGGTCTGAACCTGGACCACCACGGCCAGAAGGTCGTCGGTCATGTGCAGGAAGGGATCACGGCGGCCGTCTACAACGGGACGCCGGCGATCTCGGATCTGTCCATGCTGAAGGTCGGCCGGCACGTCCAGGTGATCGGCGCCTGGCGACCGGGGACGAACGAGATCGACCTCGCGACGATCTACGCGGCGAACTGAAGGGGCCGCGATGTTCGCACAGCAGGTGGCGGCCGCCCAGCCGCTGCTGATCGGACTACTCCTCCTCTGGACGTCGTACGGGAAGCTGACCCGACCGGAGGAAGCACAGAAGACCGCACTCCCGAAGCTCGTCGGTGAGAAACGGGCCACGCCCGCCTATCGCACCGTCGGCGCCATCGAAGCGGTCCTTGCCCTGGCACTGCTGAGTCCGCCCGTCTGGACTGCCGAAGTGCTGGCGGCAATCGCACTCGGCGTGGGCTTCACCGGCTACCTCGTTTACGCCAAGATCGCCGTCCCCGAAGCTTCCTGCGGCTGTGCCGGTACGGCGGCCAAACCCGTGGGAGCACGGTCGATCGCCCGCGCATTGTTGCTGACGGCAACAGCAGCAGCCGCGCTGACGGCATCCCAAGGATGGTGGTCGGCCGGACCGGCCACGCTGATCCTGATCGCAGAGGCGGCGGCATTCGTCGTACTGTCGCCCGAGCTCGACCGCTACTGGCTCCTACCGCTCCGGAGACTGCGCATCCGGCTCAGTCACCCACTCGCCGGCACCGCGAGCAACGCCGTACCGCTCGCTGCCACCCACCGTCTGCTCCTCCTCAGCCCAGCGCATCGCGCGGTGACCGGGTTCCTGCGGTCCGACATCCGCGACTACTGGGACGAGGCGGACTGGCGGTTCGTCAGCTACACCGCCCGGTACGACGGCCGCCCGGCAACCGCCGTGTTCGCCGTACCGCATGACGCTGCCACCCCGGAAGCCGTCCGGGTCGCCGTCGTCGACGAGTCATCGGGTCAAACGCTCTACCGGCCGGCGCTACTGAGCCTGGCCGGCTAGTCACCCCAAACTCAGCCCTCGTGGAGACCGTCTCCACGAGGGCTGAGCCGCATCATCGGAATGCGCATGCCGAAGTCCGCCAACGACCAGCCCTCACCGGTTGACACCAGTTGCTCACTGGTGGTGTCATGCCCAATATCGTTAGGAAACCTTCCTAATGATGTGTGGTTCCCCTGCAGCTCCTCCGCCCCGGAACACCAGGAGACCTCCCGATGACATCACTGACACCTCGCACGCTCCGGCGCAGGCTCGTCTCGGGCGCGGCCGTACTGGCCACCGCGCTCGCTCTGACCTCCGCTCCCCCGACCGCCACGGCGGCCCCGACCGACTACCAGGCCGAGACCGCGACCATCTCCCAGGGAGTGGTCGAGTCGAACCACACCGGGTACACCGGCACCGGCTTCGTCAACTACGACAACCTCGTCGGCAGCTACGTCGAATGGACCGTCACGGCCCCGGCCGGTCCGGCCGACGTGACGCTGCGCTTCGCCAACGGTACGGCGGCCAACCGGCCACTGGACTGGACCGTCAACGGCGTCTCCGGCGCCGTCGGCATCACCTACCCAGGCACCGGCGCGTGGACGACCTGGGTGACCAAGACCGTTCGCCTCCAGCTCGCCGCCGGTACCAACAAGATCCGGGCCCGCGCCACCACCGCCGACGGCGGGCCGAACGCGGACAAGCTCACCGTGAACCCGGTCAGCGACGACGTCACGCCGCCGTCGCCGCCGAGCAATCTCGTGGTCAGCGACATCAAGTCGAACGCGGCCACCTTCACCTGGTCCGCGGCCAGTGACAACGTCGCGGTCACCCGCTACGAGATCAACCGCGGCGGCAATGTGCTGAAGGTGGTCGACGCCAACACGTTGACGGCAACGGTGGACACGCTGACCCCCAACACGACGTACGACATCTCGGTCGGCGCATTCGATGCCGCAGGCAACGCTTCGCAGCAGAGCAACGTGGTTGCCTTCACCACCCCACCGAGCAACGACACTCAGCCGCCGACAGCGCCCGGCAGCCTGCGCTCCACGGCCGTGACCTCGAACAGCGTTTCCCTTGCCTGGAACGCATCCACCGACAACAGCGGCAGCATCGCCGGGTACGACGTCTATCAGGGCACGGCCAAGGTCGCGACGACCGGCTCGTTGACCACGACCGTGACCGGGCTGACCCCGAACACCAGCTACACGTTCACCGTGAAGGCCCGTGACCCCAACAACAACGAGTCGCCGGCGAGCAACGTACTGACCGTCCGTACGTCGGCCACCGGCACCGGCGGCATTCCGGCGTACGACCGGGATATCGCGAAGGTCGACCTCGGCTGGAGTGTGGCGTTCCTGCCTGACGGGTCGGCGCTGGTGACCGAGCGGGACCGGTTCGAGGTGGTGCGGGTGACGTCGACCGGCCAGAAGACCACCCTCGGCAAGGTGCCGGGCACGGTGACGACCACCGGTGAAGGCGGACTGCTGGGGATCGCGATCTCGCCGACGTTCGCGACCGACAACTGGGTGTACTTCTACCACACGGCTTCCGGTGACAACCGGGTCGTGCGGATGAAGTACGAGAACGGCGTACTGGGCACGACTTCGTCGCCAGTACTGACCGGATTGACGAAGAACCGGTACCACAACGGTGGACGGATCGCGTTCGGTCCGGACGGCAAGCTGTATGCGTCGGTCGGCGATGCGCAGAACACCGGCAACGCCCAGAACAACGGTTCGCTGAACGGCAAGATCCTGCGGATGAACGCCGACGGGACCGCGCCCAGCGACAACCCGTTCTTCAGCTCCGGCGGTAACGCCCGCTACGTCTGGAGCCGCGGCCACCGAAACCCGCAGGGCCTCGCGTGGGACTCGCGCGGTCAGCTGTGGGCGTCGGAGTTCGGTGACAGCAGTCAGGACGAGCTCAACCTGATCCAGAAGGGCGGCAACTACGGCTGGCCCGCCTGTGAAGGAACCATCGGCGACTGCGGCGGCTACATCGCACCGAAGCGCACCTGGTCCACGTCGCAGGCCGGACCGAGCGGCGTGGAGATCGTCAACGACTGGATCTACATCGCCGGTGTCACCGGCGCCCAGTTGTGGGTCACCCAGATCAACTCCACCGGCACCGGCGTCGGCACCCCGCAAGCCGTCTTCTCCGGCCGCTGGGGCCGCCTGCGCAGTGTCACCAAGACCCCCGACGGAGGCCTCTGGCTGACCTCCACCAACAACGACAAGAACGGCGGCACCCCGACCGTCCTCGACAACGTCATCGTCCGCCTCAAGTTCGGCTGACTGTTGTCGCTCTAAGAACAGGACGTATACGTCCAATCCGCCCGGCGCGCTCATCTGCTGAGCGCGCCGGCCGGTCTACGTAGTCATCTACATCCTGTCGTTAGGACGACGATCAAGCCGTTCGCGGCCGGCCGAAGTCGGAGTACTGCGGGATGCCGGTCTGCAGGGCATGCACAGCGAGGGTGAGGCGGCGGTGCATGGAGGGGCGCATCTGCGGTTCTGCCTCGTCCAGGGTGAGGAAGGCTGCAGTGCGCACCTCGCTCGGCTGCAGGACGAGTTGCTCGTCGCCCGTGAGTACACCACCGTCGAACACGAAGGCCAGCGCGTCGTGCCAGACACCCCGCGCCGGATCCCAGTCGACCACCAGCATCGGGCCGATGGTCAGCTCCAACCCGACCTCCTCGAGCACCTCCCGCCGGCACGCGTCGTACGGCGACTCGTCCGGCTCGGCGATCCCGCCGGGGATGTCCAGCAACGGCTTGTACGTCGGCTCGATGAACAGGATCCGCCCATCCCGATCGCGGATCAGCGCACCCCCCGACACCCGCTTCCGCGGCAGGATCCCCGCGATCCCCGGCTGAAACTCCGCCTCCGGCTCGCCTTCAGCAATCAGATCCTCATGTCGGCTCATACCCACAGTCTCGCGA
>NZ_SMKA01000254.1 GCF_004348455.1 Kribbella albertanoniae | reverse complement strand
GCAGAAGGCGGCGGTGACGACCAGCATGGTGTCCAGCTCGGTGGGGAAGACGGCCGAGAGGAGGAAGGCCATCAGCATGCCGGCGAAGATGCTGGCGGTGCCGATGGCGATGCCGGTGGGACGGTCCTTTTCGGCCAGGTAGCGGCCGGTGATACCGGTGACGGCATTCAGGACCAAAGGTTGGGCCACGGCGCAGATGAGTTGGCCGGCCAGGAGCCAGCCGAAGTGGTCGCCGCCGAGACGGATCAGAGCGCCGGTGGCTGTCAACACAGCGCCGGCCAGGAGGGCCGGGCGGAACCAGCGGTCCAACGCAAGGCCGCAGGGGATCGACAGGACGACGTACAGGAGGGGGAAGACCTGGGCGAGCCAGCCGATCGCGGTTTCGGAGACGGCGTAGTGGGTGGCGGCGACGGTGGTGACGCCGGCGAAGTTGAGCCAGACGAGTTGGGTCGCGGCGCCGACCAGTGAATAGCCGACGATGGCGGACCAGCGGCTCATACCTGTCTCCTCCCGAAAACCGATGCGGCACTGTACGACGGAATCGGCGTAGAAAGGAGGAATGGAACCGGATTGGGAAGGGCCGCTCGGCGAGGCTTACGCGCGGGCGATGACGTATCTCGAAGGCCTGCCGGAGCGGCCGGTGGGGGCGTGGGCCACGGCGGACGAGTTGCGGGCGAAGTTGGGCGGGCGCTTGCCGGAGGTGCCCGTCGATCCGGTGCAAACAATCTCCCAGTTGGCCGACGCCGTTGAAGGCGGGCTGGTGGCGACGGGGAGCGCGCGGTTCTTCGGGTTCGTGATCGGCGGGGCTACGCCGGCGTCGTTGGCGGCGGACTGGCTGGCGACGGTGTGGGATCAGAACGCAGGCCTGTACGCCGCTGCGCCCGCGGCGGCGGTGGTCGAGGAGATCGCGGCGGGGTGGCTGGTCGAGTTGTTCGGGTTGCCCGCGCAGACCTCCGTGGGGTTCGTGACCGGTGGGCAGATGGCGAACTTCACGGGGCTGGCGGCGGCGCGGTACGACGTACTGCGGAAGGCCGGGTGGGACGTCGAGGCGGACGGGCTGATCGGCGCCCCGAGGGTCAGGGTGCTGGTCGGGGCTGAGCGGCACGGCACGGTGGATCGGGCGTTGCGGTTCCTCGGGTTGGGGACGCGGTGCATCGTGCCGGTCGCGGTGGACGGGCAGGGGCGGATGCGGCCAGACGCGCTCGAACGGGAGCTGGGCCAAGGGCCGACGATCGTCTGTGCGCAGGCGGGCAACGTGAACACCGGCGCGATCGACCCGCTGGACGAGATCTGCGAGCTGGCAGGTGACGCCTGGGTGCACGTCGATGGCGCGTTCGGCCTGTGGAGTGCGGTCGGTACGCCGATCAACGGGCTCGCGAAGGCGGATTCGTGGGCGACGGACGCGCACAAATGGCTGAACGTGCCGTACGACTCCGGCCTCGTCTTCTGCGCTCATCCGGCTGCGCATCGGGCGGCGATGGGCGTGCGAGCGTCGTACCTGATCCATGACGAGGACCAGCGGGACCCGCTCGACTACAACCCGGAGTTCTCCCGCAGAGCACGCGGGATTGCCGTGTACGCCGCGATCCGGGCGCTCGGGCGCCAGGGGATCGTGGAGCTGGTCGACCGGTGTTGTGCGATGGCGCAGCGGTTTGCCGCACGACTCAACGAGTACGAGGTGCTGAACGACGTCGTACTCAATCAGGTGCTCGTGCGCTTCGGCGACGACGACCTGACCAAGAGAGTGGTCAAGGCGGTGCAGCAGGAGGGCACGGCCTGGATGTCCGGTACGACGTGGCAGGGGCGCGCGGCGATGCGGATCTCCGTGTCGAACTGGACGACCGCCGAGGCCGATGTCGACCGATCGGTGGAAGCGATCCGGAGGTGTGTCGAAATCGAGCAGGCCCGCTCGACGCAGGGGTGAAAGCAGCCCTAGAGAAAGTAGACAGACATGTCGTTCCAGGCGTACTTGGACAAGATCGAGGAGAAGACCGGCCACACCCCGCGGGTGCTGGTCGAGCAGGCAAAGGCCAAGGGGTACGACGCCAAGGACGTGAAGGCCGGTGTCATCTGCGACTGGCTGAAGGCGGACTACGACCTCGGCCGAGGCCACGCGATGGCGCTGGTGTACGTGATCAAGAACGGTACGACCATCTCCGACAAACACGTCGGGCGGCCCGGACCACACGGCGACAAGTCGGACACTCTCTGGCTGGATGGCAAGGCCACCAACCCGCTCCAGTAAGTTAGGCGGGTGGAGTCGAAGAAGTCGCCGCGGGACAAGTGGATCACGATCTTCGGGCGGAAGCCGGTGCTCGAGGCACTGGACGACCCGAGCTTGAGCGTGGCGAAAATCGTCATCGCCGACAATGCGACCGGCGGATCCCTGCACGAGATCCTGCGGGCGGCGGACCGGACCGGTACGCCGGTGGAGCGGGCGACCGCGAGCCGGGTGAAGTGGCTCGCGGGCAACGGGAAGCACGATCAGGGTGTGGTCGCGGATGTGAACGCGCCCCGGATGACGCCGCTGGAGGAGTTCGTCCGGGAGCGCGGCAAGCGGCCGACCAATGTCTTCCTGCTCGACGGGGTCACGAACCCGGGCAACGTCGGGATGATCCTGCGGACGGCGACCGGTGCCGGGTTCGACGGGGTGATCCTGCCCAGGGCCGGTACGCCGCATGTCGGGCCGCTGGTGATCAAGGCGTCGGCCGGGATTGCGTTCCAGGCCCCGATCGTGAACACGTCGACCGCGAAGGTCGCTGTCGACGTACTGAAGACGGCCGGGTACCACGTGTACGGGTTGTCGGCGCGGTCGCGGGACTCGCTGTTCAAGACCGAACTGGAGCCCCGCGCGGTGTACGTGCTCGGCGGCGAGACCAACGGCATCACCGTGCAGACCGATTCCGACTTGCAGATTCCACTGCACGCAGGTGTGGAGTCGCTGAACGTCGCAGTCGCCGCGGCGGTCGTCGCCTTCGAGGTCACGAACCGCTGAGTGAACCGCTGAGTGAACCGCTGTGCGATCCGTCCACAGCGGACGGTGACCGTAACAAACGGCTGTTTCGAGCGGTTGTGCGTTGTGACGGGGAGCACCATACTCGTCTGCACGACCGCCGATCCGGCGTTCGTGGGGGAAGGTTCAGTCCAATAGTGGGGGGCTGCTATGCAAGCCTGGAAGTTACTTCGTGCTGCCCTGGTGACGGTTGTCGCCGGTGCAACGCTGATCGCTCCGGCGACGGCGATGGCGGCCGATCCGCCGAGTAGTGCGATCGATGTCAGCAAGACCTCGCTGAATGTCGGCGAGGAGTTCACGATCACCCAGACGGTGCACAACACCGCGTCGTTCACGATTGTCGGCGCCAAGGCCGCACTGTTCGGCAAGACCGGCGTTTCGCTGCCGGGCATGATCGAGCTGGTGGGTTGTACGGGGGCGATCATCTGCTTCCCGCTGGACATCGAGTTCCGGGCCGCGCTCGGAGACCTGCCCAGCGGTGCGACCCGGACCGTCGTCTTCACCTTCAAGGTGCTGGACACAGCGCCGGAATCCGTCACGCTGCAGCACCAGTTGCTGGGTGACGAGTACTCCTTCGAGTTGTTCGAGGGGCCGACACTGACCTTCGCGGTGGCGCCTGTGAACGCGGATGTCTCGGTGGGGCTGACCGGATCGGCGTCCGGCCCGCGGATCAACTACACCCTGACGGTGCAGAACAACGGGCCGGCCACGGCAACCGGGATCAACGTCGCCGCGGCGTACCCGGCCGGCCTGAATTACGCCGGGACGACCGGCTGCACGCGAGTCGGTACGACGCGGAACCTGAACTGCGCTGTCGCATCGCTGGCCAGTGGGGCGTCGGTGACGAAGACGTTCAGCGCGTCCGCCGGATTGCTGACCACGGGCTCGTTCGTTGCCACCGTGCAGCGGACCGCCAGCTCGCCGACCGACTCGGTGGCGGGCAACGACAAGGCCAGCAAGACCTGCAGCATCCTGCTCGGGCTGCTGGTGCGCTGCTGATCTGACAGCAACAGTCGACGCCGGCGGTCGTGGGGGTAAACCCGCGGCCGCCGGTTTGTTTTGTCCCTTGCCATCAGGCGCCGGAGTCGTTTACGGTCCGGGTTAACGTTTAAGTGCTCGTTAGTGAGCACTCTACTGTGGCTTGGAGCAGCAATGATCAATCGGCGACGGTTTCTGCAGGTCTCCGGTGCAGCGGTGGTGGCAGGCTCCACCCTTGCCGGGTGTGGTGACGGCGGTACGGCGGGTGGCGGGGCGAAGGCGTCCGGCGATCTGAAACTCCCGACGTACAAGCCCTTTGCGGGGTTGCAGCCCGATCTGCCGGGGGCTGAGTCGGGGCTCGAACCCGGGTTCCTGAGGTTCCCGGCGAACGCGACCGCGAGTGTGAAGGCGCCGCCGCTGAAGAACGCGGTGACCGCGCTGACCGAGACGTTCGCGACGCCTCCGCCGCCGATGGGCAGCAATCCGATGTGGCAGGCGCTGAACCAGGCGCTCGGCGCGGAACTCAAGCTCACCATCGGCACGGACCCGGGCTACCCGGAGAAATTTGCGACGCTGCTGGCCAGCGACTCGCTGCCGGACCTGATGTGGCTGCCGCCGAACCAGGGCATCCCGAACATCGGTCCGATGCTCGAGGCAAAGTTCCAGGACCTGACGAAGTACCTGTCCGGCGATGCCGTCCTGGAGTACCCGAACCTGGCCGCGCTGAAGCCGGCGTCCTGGCGGACCGCAGTGGTCAACGGGAAGATCTGGGGCGCGCCCATCCCGTCGACGCCGTTCGGTCAGGTGATGATGGGCAACCCGCGCACGTGGGAGAAGGTCGGCGGTCTGCAGAGCGCCAACGCCGAGGAGTTCTTTGCCAAGTGCAAGGAGTTGAGCAACGGCACGAACTACGCGCTCGAGCCCGCGATCATCAACATGCTGCACATGTTCGGCGAATGGTTCGGTGCTCCGAACGGCTGGCGGGTCAACGCCGATCGCTCACTCACGCACTTGTACGAGACCGAGAACTACCGAGCCGCTGTCGAGTACGCCGCGAAGTTGTGGGCGGCCAAGGTGTTCTATCCGGACCTCAACCTCGCCGACGCGACACCGAAGACCGTGAACGGCCAGATCGCCGCGCAGGTCGTGGTCGGACCGCGGGCGACCGCCGACTTCCGGGCGCTCGACCCGACGTTGTTCGTCGACACGCTGATCCCGTTCGGCCATGACGGTAAGGCGAAACCGGTCTACGACATGGGCTACGGCACGGTCGGGTTCACGCCGTTCAAGCAGACCGACGAGGGCCGGATCCGCGAGCTGCTCGCGTTGATGGACTACCTGTCGGCGCCGTTCGGCACCAAGGAGTACCTGCAGAAGAACTTCGGCGTCGAGGGGCAGCAGTACCAGCTGGACGCGCAGAAGAACCCGGTGCTGACCAAGGCCGGAACCCAGCAGGCGCCCGGTCTGGTCAGCGCGCTGACGATCATGACCTCGCCGGAGAGCGTGATCTTCAACCCTGCCTTCCCGGACGACACCCGCAAGATCCACGCGACCGAGCAGAAGCTGCTGGAGTTCGCGATGCGCAACCCGACCGCGGGCACGTACTCCGACACCAGCAGCAAGGTCGGTCCGAAGCTGACCGCGGCGTTCCGGGACACGATCGTCGACATCGTCACCGGCCGGCAGAAGATCGGCGCGTACGACGAGGCGCTGAAGCGCTGGAAGTCCGGTGGCGGTGACAAGATGCGTGGCGAGTTCGCCGCCGTACTGCCGGCGGGCGTGCCGGTCACCGGGTCGTGAGGTTCGCGGAGAGGTGGCGCCGGGACTGGCAGATGGTGCTGCTGATGGTCCCGGGCGTCGTCTTCCTGCTGGCCTTCTTCTACCTGCCTGTGCTCGGGAACGTCGTTGCGTTCCAGGACTTCCAGCCGTACCTCGGCATCATGCACAGCGAGTGGAACGGGTTCACGAACTTCGTCAACCTGTATGCCAACCCGGACTTCTGGGATGCGCTGCGGAACACGCTGATCCTGGCCGGTGCGCAGTTGCTGCTGTTCTTCCCGATCCCGATCGGGCTGGCGCTGATCGTCGATTCGCTGGTCAGCAACCGGGTACGGCGTTGGTTCCAGACAATCGCGTACTTGCCGCACTTCCTGTCCTGGGTGCTGGTGGTGACGTTGTTCCAGCAGTCGCTGGGTGGCGCGGGGTTCGTGAACAACCTGCTCCGGCAGGCCGGGCTGGACCCGATCCCGTTCATGACGAACCCCGACACCTTCCCGTTGCTGGTGGTCGCGCAGTTGGTCTGGAAGGACGCGGGCTGGGCGATGATCATCTTCCTGGCCGCGCTGACCACCGTCGACGTCTCGCTCTACGAGGCGGCGGCCGCGGACGGTGCCGGGCGCTGGCGGCGGCTCTGGCACATCACCCTGCCGTCGCTGCGGACCGTCATCGTGCTGCTGCTGATCCTGCGGATCGGCGACATCCTGAGCGTCGGCTTCGAACAGTTCATCCTGCAGCGCGACTCGGTCGGTCCGGGCGCGGCCGAAGTGCTCGACACCTTCACGTACTACGCGGGCGTGGTCGGCGGCGATTGGAGTAGTGGAGCCGCGGCCGGGCTGGCCAAGGGCGTGGTCGGCGCGTTGCTGCTCTGGGGTGCGAACTCGCTGGCACATCGACTCGGTGAGCCAGGGATTTTCCAGCGAAGGGGTAGCTCATGAGGCCCATTTGGAAAGAGAGTCCGTCGCCCGCCTACCAGGCCATCAAGGCGGTCGTCCTCGGTGGCTTCGCGCTGGCGATCGTCGTACCGATCCTTGTTGTGGTGTCGACCTCGCTGGCCAGTGATCAGGACATCATCGACGCCGGTGGGTATGTGTTGTGGCCGTCGCATCCGACGGTGAAGGCGTACCAAACGCTGTTCAGTGGTGGGTTGATGGGCCGGGCGATCATGGTCAGCGTCTTCGTCACGCTCGTCGGTACGGCGATCGCCCTCGCGGTGACGATTGCCCTGGCTTATGCGACGTCGCGGCCGGTGCTGTTCGGGCGGCCGGTGTTGCTGATGGTGCTGTTCACGTTGTTGTTCGCGCCGGGGATCATCCCGATGTTCCTGGTGGTGAAGCAGTTCGGGTTGCTGGACAGCCTGTGGTCGCTGATTCTGCCGGGGGCGTTGGGTGCCTTCAACTTCGTTGTCCTGCGCACTTTCTTCATGAACGTGCCGGGTGAACTGCTGGAGAGCGCGCGGATCGACGGCGCGAGCGACTTCATGATCCTCCGCAAGATCATCATGCCGCTGTCCAAGGCGGTGATCGCGGTGGTCGGGCTGTTCTACGCGGTCGGCTTCTGGAACGCGTTCTTCAACGCGCTGCTCTACCTGAACGACACCTCGAAGTGGCCGGTCCAGGTGATTCTGCGGACCTACGTCCTGCAGGGGAAGTCGTTGTCGGCGGACCAACTCGGGGTGGAACCGCTGCCGCAACCACAATCCCTGCAGATGGCGGTCGTAGTGGTCGCACTGGTCCCGATCGCGATGGTCTACCCGTTCCTGCAGCGCCATTTCACCAAGGGCGTCATCACAGGTGCCGTCAAAGGCTAGCGCCTTCTGCAAGAATCATCTGTATGTCGGACCGGCCAACACTGCGCATGGTTGCGAAGGAGGCAGGGGTCTCGGTCGCGACCGTGTCCTACGTGCTGTCCGGGCGGCATCGCAGTCACACCATCAAGGACTCCACCGCGGACCGGGTGCGGGAGGTGGCCAGCCGGCTCGGGTACCGGCGCAACGACGCTGCCCGGGCGATCCGGACCGGGAAGTCCGACCTGGTCCTGCTGTCACTGAACGTGCTCGCCGACCCGTGGTCCCAGGCGGTGGCCGATGCCGTCAGCGCGGCGGTCCGCCCGTTGAACAAGACGGCGCTGATCGTCGCGGACGGCGACTGGCGGGCTGTGCTGTCCAACCGGACGCCGGACGTGATCTTCATCGACGGCGTGAGCTCGGAGCCGTCGGAGATCGCTGAGCTCGAGGCTTTCGCGGCGCAGGGTGTCCAGATCGTCGCGTTCAGCGAAACGCTTGAGCCGCGGGGCTTCGACGTGATCCGGTCGGGTGCCGAGCCGCGGTGTCACCTGGCGGTCGAGCACCTGCTGGCTCAGCACGACCGGGTCGGCGCGCTGACGTCGCGCAGGTCGGGCTTCAAACGGTTCGACGCGTACCTGAACACGCTGAAGGCGGCCGGGAAGCCGATTCTCGATGACGACATCGAGGTGTTCGAGCAGCACCCCGAGGGTGCCTATCGGGCCGCGATGACCTTGCTCAGCAAGCCGGATCGCCCGTCCGCCATTTACTGTACGACGGACTTCGCCGCGATCGCCGTCGTACGGGCGGCGCATCGGCTGCGGATCGACGTACCGCGGGATCTCGCCGTGGTCGGCGTCGGGAACACGCCCGAGGGTGAGCATCTCGACCCGTCGTTGTCGACGGTCGGGCCGGTCGGGTTCAACGAGGCGCTGGCGCGGATCATGGTCGGCCGGTTGACTGATCGCGAGGGTGCACCGGGGGAGGTGTTCGACT
This sequence comes from Kribbella albertanoniae, assembly GCF_004348455.1. Lineage (GTDB taxonomy): Bacteria > Actinomycetota > Actinomycetes > Propionibacteriales > Kribbellaceae > Kribbella > Kribbella albertanoniae. The sequence continues at coordinate 5,467 of NZ_SMKA01000254.1, read as the reverse complement.
TCCCATGGCAGCTGATCGTCCGAGAGTCGTCGCAAGCATGATGCCGGCGGGAGACGGCTGGGAAGCGGTCGAGATCGGGGAATCCGAGACGTCCGTGTACCGGCGCGGTTCGACTTTCGCCAAGAGCTGCGGTCCTTCGGGAGTGCCGGAGCTGGAGGCGGAGCGCGATCGGATCGCCTGGCTGTCGTCGACCGGGATGCCGGGCGCGTCGGTGGTCGACTGGCAGATGTCGGACGATGGTGCGTGCCTGCTGACGAGCGCGGTGCCGGGGATCGCGGGGATCGACCTGCCGTCCTGGGCCTGGCTCGGCGCGATGGAGACGCTCGGGCGGACCTTGCGTGAGCTGCATTCGGTGCCGGACTGCCCGTTCGAGCGTCCGTTGGAGTCCGTGATCGCTACCGCCGAGGACGTCGTACGGCGGGGTGCGGTGAACCCTGCCTTCCTCACCGACGAGTGGCGGGCGGTGACTCCGGAGTCGCTCCTGGCGCAAGTAGTTGCCGAGCGCCCCTATGTGGAGTCGGTGACCGAGCTCGGCGTGTGTCACGGTGATCCGTGTCTGCCGAACGTGTTCTTCGATCCGCTGACCTTGCGCGTGACCGGGTTCATCGACGTGGGCCGGCTCGGGCTTGCCGACCGGTACTCCGACCTCGCCCTGACCACGATCCAGCTGTACGACGAGTGGTCGGTGGACCCGGGCCCGTTCCTGACGGCATACGGACTGACCGAGCCGGACCGGCGCCGGCTCGAGTTCTTCCGGCTGCTGGATCCGTTGACGTGGGGATGAGTACGGCGGTCGAGATCGTGGCGCTGGTCGTGTCGCCCGTGCATGCGTTCGAGGGACGGCCGCAGGACGGGCCGCGGCCGGATCCCGTGCCGATCGGGCGGGACGAGGTGGAGGTTCGGGCCGGGCTCGGGATTGTCGGCGACCGTTACTTCGCGCAGAAGGTGCATCGCAACGCGGCGGTCACGCTGCTGGATGCGGACTCGGTGGAGGGTGTGGATCCCGCGGTGCTGCGCCGCAACATCGTGGTGCGCGGGTACCCGATCGACACGCTCGCGGCGCGACTGGGAAAGGCCGGGCGGCGGTTCTCGCTCGACTCGGGGGCGGGGCCGGTGGAGTTCCAGGCTTATCGGCCGGCCAATCCGTGTGCCTGGATGAACGTGGTGGTTGGGCCGGGGGCGATGAAGGCGTTGCGCGGGCGGGGCGGCGTACGGGCTACTCCGGTGACGTCCGGGGTGCTGCGGGTCGGGCCTGCGGTGTTCGAGCTGCTGGACTGAGCTTTCGGAGGGTTTTCGGTTCTCCGGCATACCTTCGTCGGGTGAGGCTGGCTGGAGTTGTGGTGATGGTGCTGGTGGCGTTGGCCGGGTGTTCCGACACGCCCAGCAGCACGCCGCAGACCGACGTACCGTCGACGTCGACAACTCCTGAGCCCGAGCCGAGTGCCACGCCTACTCCTACGGCGACGCCAACCCCAAGTGCACGGCCGACTCCGACGCCTCGGCCGCCTGTGACCGGGCCGGTCACCATGAGCATTCCGTCGATCGGCGTCCGCGGGCTGCGGGTGGTGACGTACACGGGAACGGCCGACGACCGGCCCGGAACGGTGATCCAGGACCGGGGTGTCGCCGCCAGTCCGCGCGGCCCGGCCGGTGGCGTCGGGGTCGGCGAGATCGGCAACTTCATCATCACCGGACACCGCGTCTCGCACGGACGGCCGCTGGAACGCGTGCCGGAGCTGAAGAACGGCGCCCACGTCCTGTTCACCGCCGGCGGGACCGTCTACGACTACGTGGTCTCGCAGACGATGACCATCTCGTTCCGCAAACCCGCCGAGAAGGCCGCCCAGAACGCGGCCGTCCCGGGTCGCCCGGGCGTCAAACCCACCCAGGCCATGCTCACCATCTCCACCTGCGCGACCCCCGAGGACAACGCCGCCGGCAACTACTGGCGCGACTCCCTCGGCAACCCCGAACACCGCATCAACAAAATTGCCCGCCTGGTAGCCACCCGTCCGGCGTGAGCGCGGACCTGTGCCACTGTCCAACCCTCTCCTGAGCCGTCCGGGAACGCCGCGCTGAGCGTGAACCAGACAGCCCGAGCAGAGTTAGACAGTGGTGGCGGTCCTCCCCGCCTCGCAGGGGCCCGCATCGGCGCGGCGGCTTCGCTCGACGCGGACCGCCGGCCCATCACAACTGAGTTCTTCGGTGCGGCTCCCCGCGTGGGGCCTCGGGGATCGGCCAATTGTGATGGCCTGTGCGTCCGGCAGCGGCGGGCGTACCGACGAACGGGTAGTGGTTCGTTCGGCGGTGAGCCGCGCCGCGCGCCCGGGGCGGTCGCTGACGGATTGCTTGGGGCCACTACCCGTCGGCCGGTACGCTACTTGCGGCCGAGCTTCCACCACTTCGGCTTGTTGGCCTTGATCTCGTCCGGGGTGAGTGGCGGCGGGACCGGTGGGCGGGACTCCTCGGTGAGGAAGTCGCCGGATTCGGTGTCGTACGGCGTGACGCCGAGCCGGCGGCTGATCTCCATCACGATCGGGATCGAGCGCGGACCGTCGTTCAGGTAGAAGGTGATGTCGCGGACCTGGACGCCCTTGCCGATCGTCATCTCGACGTCGTAGTCGTCGCTGCGCAGCGTCAGCCAGGACGGTTTGGTCGCGTCCACGTCCGGCACCACCTCGCGGACCACGTCGATCACGTCGGTCACCATCCCCACCGAGGGTGGTTCGTAGCCGTCCGGCATGTCCTCGAGACGCCGCACGCCACCTGGTCCTCGCACCGCATAAACAGCCCAGCTCATGCCCCAACAGTACGGGCGGCCAGGATCGCGAACGTCAGGTACTCACCCTGGTCCGCCTCGAGCATGTCCAAGGCGCCGCCGCGCTCACCCCGGTACGCCGAGATTGCCTCCGACCACGCGACCCAGTCGGCCCACCCGGACTCCTGGAACCGCGCTGCCGTCACCTCGACCAGCTCGGTGATCTCCCACTGGAACCGCCACCAGTCGGCCGTATGCCAGGCCAGCGCCTCCCACCCGACCAGCTTCTTGATGTGCTCCGGGATGAACCCCAGCTCCCGAACCTCCTGCCGCAACGCCGGAGTCGCCACTCCGAGCTGCCCGCCCGGCACCAGGAACTTGGTGATGTAGGCGAGGTAGTTGTCCGCCGTACCGAAGTACTCCCAAGCGTCCACACACACGATCGCGTCGAAGTACCCCTGCGCGAACGGCAACGCATGCGCCTCCGCCTTCAGCGTCGTGACACCCTCAACCCCTTGTACGGCGATATGCTCCGCGGCCGTGGTCGGGTCGATCCAGAGGTCAGCGGCCCAGACCCGAACCCCGTACTCCTTGGCCAGGAACGCCGACGTCGCACCCTTCCCCGACCCCAGATCCAGGACTCGCATGCCCGGTCGCAGCTCCAGCTCGCCGGCCAGCTCCTCCAATTACCACAACGGATGCGGTCCCATATCCCCGGCCAGCACCCACTCGGCGTCGTACCCATTGGCTCGTGGAAACCGCGAATTCTCCAGCACAACCCCACCCAACCCTTCCTGCTGCGGGGGCAGCAACCGAGTTTCGGTGCGTAACGCCGACGTCACAGTCAGCGCCCACCGATGTCAAAAGGTGCAATTTTGTGGGCTGGAGGGCTGAAGGAGGTTTAAGATCATGCGCTGGTCTGGGGGTGGACCGGGAATCGCGGTACTGGGGAGAGAAGAGAGACATGGCTGATCAGCCGGGGCCCACACCTGGGCCCAAACCGGGACATTTTCTGCCGGGCGGAGCGGGGGACAGCGGGGCCGACAACAAGGCCGCGGAGCGTGGAGCCGCGCCGTTGGCGGCGCCGACGCCACGGTTGAGCAAGGCGGCCGAGGACGAGGCCGCGCCACAGTTGCGGGGTTCGCGGCTGGACGGGCCCGGGATCTCGAGCGCGCGCCGGGATGCCGAGGCGGCCGCAGCGGCGTACCGGACGGTGTTCCAGCCGGAGCCGATCCCGTTCGACCCGAACAAGAAGCGGTCCAAGCTGCTGGTGGCCGGGATCGTGGCCGGTGTGCTGCTGCTGGTCGGCGGGATCGTGTACGCCGGTGTCACCGTCATCTCCAAGAGCGACGGCCTGCTGGCGAACCCGTTGACCACGCCGTCGGTGCGCGACGGGGACGGCGCGACCAAGCCGACCCGCAAGCCGACCGCGGATGCCGACGTACTGGCGAAGAACCCGATCTACGCCGCCGGGAAGCTGGCCGCGGTGAAGTGCAAGGAGCCGGCCTTCCGCCCGACCACGATGGAGAACGTGTGGTCGTACTACGAGGCGATGATCAGCTGCCTGGACAACGCGTGGAAGCCGGTCGTCACCAAGGCCGGGTTCGAGTTCCGCTCGCCGAAGCTGGTGATCTTCAACGAGGGCCAGGAGACGGCCTGCGGGATCCAGGAGAAGGTCGCGTCGTACTGCGCCGACGAGCACGGCGGTAGCGTCACCATGCCCTGGCAGGCGCTGCCCGACGACTACGCGAAGAACAAGGCGGCCACCCGGATCGACATGGCCCAGTCGATCTCCTTCGTGTACGGCGTCCACGTGCAGAGCCTGGCCGGGATCCTGGAGTCCTCGGACAACCTGCGCGACCAGGCCAAGGACAAGGCCGCCGAGCTGGAGCAGGACCGGCGGCAGGCGCTGCAGGCCAACTGTTTCGCCGCGGTCTTCGTCGGCGCGAGCCGGGCGAGCTTCCCGATCGAGGGCGAGCTGGAGCGGCAGTGGACCTACCTGATGAACCACAGCGGCGACGAGAACGACAAGAAGGAACCTCGCGACCACGGATCGATCAAGAGCCACGCCCTCTGGATGGGCCAGGGCTTTGCGAAAACCGATCCCGGGACCTGCAACACTTTTGGAGCGCCAGCCGCCAAGGTCGGTTGAGTCATGTCACGAGCGATGGGGACGAGTAATGCCTGACGAACAGCCCGACGGCGGTGCGAACACGCCGCCCGGCGCCGGACACTACCTCCCCACCAGCGACAACCTCACCGAAAGTGACCGTACGACGCCCGCCGCGGCGAACCGGTCACAGCCGATCGCCCTGGGCAAGGCTCGGGCGTTGTCGGATCCGGGCGAATCGGCGCTTCGCCGGAAGGCCCGCCCGCTGCCGGTGGACCCAGCGGCCGAGTCCGTCTACAGCGGACCGCCGCCCGCACCACTCCCCGGTACGCCGATGCCCCCGCTGGTCGGATCCCGCCGTACCGGTGGTGCCCGCAGCGTCGGCTGGAACCGGCCGTCATCGCGGGCCGGATCGCAGTACAACCAGGTCGGCCCGCCACCCCCGCCACCGCGCCAGTACTCGAAGGCCGTGATCGCGGGTCTCTCCGCGCTGGTGCTCGCCGTCACCGCATCTGTGGGCGTCGCGTGCTTCAAGGCGATCAGCAGCTACGACAGCTCGGTCGACTCACCGCTGTCCCGCCCCAAGGTCCGCACAACCC
>NZ_SMKA01000253.1 GCF_004348455.1 Kribbella albertanoniae | reverse complement strand
GGGTTAGGTGGCTTGCCAGAGGGATAGGGCGAAGCGGGCTTGGGGGTCGGTCCACCAGGCGGTGGGGGTGAAGTTGGCGGTGGACAGTTCTGCCTCGACTCGTTCGGGGCGGAATTTGGCGGAGATCTCGGTGTGGAGTTCTTCGCCGGCCGCGAAGTCGATCTCCAGGTGGACTTCGGGGATGAGGACGCGTTGCGGGCTGGTGGCTCGGAGGCGCATCTCGATCCACTCGTTGTCGGGGTCCCAGCGGGCTACGTGTTCGAACGCTTCCACGTCGAAGTCGGCGCCGAGCTGACGGTTGATCACGCGGAGCACGTTGCGGTTGAACTCGGCGGTCACGCCCTGGGAGTCGTCGTACGCCGCGACCAGGGTGGCTGGGTCCTTGACCAGGTCGGTGCCGAGGAGGAGCCACTCCCCTGGCTCGAGTACGTCGCGGATCGAGCGGTAGAAGGTGGCGCGCTCGGCCGGCAGCAGGTTGCCGATCGTGCCGCCGAGGAAGGCGACCAGTCGGGGTGAGTCGCCGGGGAGCTTGTCGAGGTGGGCGGTGAAGTCACCGACCACGCCGTGTACGTCGATCGTCGGGTAGTCGGCGTTGATCGCGTCCGACGCCTCGCGCAGCGCCGACTCCGAGACGTCGAGCGGGACGAACGTGGTGAGCGTGCCGTGGTCGCGGAGTCCGTCGAGCAGCAGGCGGGTCTTCTCCGACGAGCCGGATCCGAGCTCGACGAGGGTGTGCGCCTTGGTCAGCTGGGCGATCTCGCGGCTGCGGGCCTGCAGGATCTCGCGCTCGGCGCGGGTCGGGTAGTACTCCGGGAGTCGGGTGATCTCTTCGAACAGTTCGCTGCCGCGGGCATCGTAGAACCATTTCGGCGGCAGCCATTTCGCGTCGGCGGTCAGTCCGGCGCGGACATCCTCGCGAAGGGTTCGAGCGGCGTAGTCCGGCGTGAGATGTACGTCGATCTGGGTCACTACGGTCCTTCCATCGGGGTGATGCTCACGGTGGTAGCGGTAGCCACAAGCAACGAGCGGTCGGGGACCTCGTCCCAGTGCCCGGATCCGAACGGTTCCGAACTGACGGTGGTCGAGTCGGAAGTCCGCCGTACCCAGAGCGAATGTGTCCACGTGGTGGCGACGAGCTGCGTGCCGTCGGTGAGCAGCACGTTCAGCCGCGAGCCCGGCGCCACGGCCTCCACCTCCTGTACGACGGATGCCACCACCTCGCCGGCGTCGGCCCCGTCGTGGAGGCGATGCTTGATCAGCGCCCACAACAGCGCGGAGTCGACCGGTGCATCGATTGTCAGCAGATCGGCGACCGGCAACTGCTCGGCCAGCTTCACCGTGGACTCCGGGTAGCCCGGGATCCGGCCGTTGTGACTGAACAACCAGCCCCTACTGCGAAACGGCGCCACCGCCGACTCCTCATGTGGCATCCGATCCGTCCCGTTCCGTACGGCGGCGATCACCGCGCCGGAGGTGATTCCGTCGGCGAGGTCGCGCAGGTTGTCGTCCGTCCAGATCGGCACGTTCCGTCGGTACCGGCGAGCAACCGGACCACCGGCGTACCAGCCGAGGCCGAAGCCGTCGGCGTTCACCGTGCCGCCGCCACGCATGTCGTGCGGGGCCCAGGACTGCTCGTACAAGGAATGTTCCGGGTCCAGCACCAGCGAGGCCAGCGTCACGGGTGGGCCGAGGTAGGCGAGGTGGCGGCACATCAGGCGCGCAGCTCCTCAGGACGCGGATCGCGGGCACAGCGGAAACCGGCGAAGATCTGCCGGCGGATCGGGTAGTCCCAGTTCCGGAAGGTGCTGCGGGCAACCACTTCGTCGGTGGCGAACGAGCCACCGCGGAGGATCTTGTACTCCGGCCCGAAGAAGACCAGCGAATACTCGTCGTACGGGAACGCACGGAAGCCGGGGTACGGACTGAAGTCGCTCGACGTCCACTCCCAGAGGTCGCCGATCAGTTGCTCGACACCTAGCGGCGACGCACCGGCTGGGTAGGCACCGACGGGCGCCGGACCGAGGTGCCGCTGGCCGAGGTTCGCGTGCTGCGGGCCCGGGCTCTCGTCACCCCACGGGAACCGCCGCGTCCGCCCGGTCGCCGGGTCGAACCGCGCCGCGAACTCCCACTCCTCCTCGGTCGGCAGCCGCTTGCCTGCCCACTTCGCGTAGGCCTCTGCCTCGTAGAAGCAGACGTGCATCACCGGCTCATCCAGCGGCAACTGCTCCCGCTTGCCGAACCGCAGCTGCCACCACTCGCCGTCCACGAACTCCCAGAACCGCGGCCCGGTCAGCGACGCCTTCTGGACCTGCGCCCAGCCGGCCTCGGACCACCACTGCGGATCCTGATACCCACCACCGGTCACGAACTGCAGGTAGTCCCCATTGCTCACCGGAACGGTGTCGATCACGTACGGCGCCACCCGGACCGCGTGCGCCGGCCGCTCGTTGTCCAGCGCCCACGGCTCGACCGACGTCCCCATCTCGAGGACCCCGCCGGGCACCAGCACCTCCGGAGCGGCCAGGCGCCGACCGGCCGGTGGCGGTGGCGCATCAAGGACCGGCACGCCGCGCCGCAACTGGTGGGTCGCCAGCATCGTTTCGTCGTGCTGCTGCTCGTGCTGCACGATCATCCCGAACGCGAACCCGTTGTCGACCAGCTCACGACCACCGTCGAACTTCACGTGGTCGAGCACATCGAGCACTTTGTCCCGAACCTCTTCGACATAGGCGCGCGTCTCCACCGGCCCCAGCAACGGCAGCGTCGGCCGATCCGCGCGCGGATGCATGAACGCGTCGTACAGCTCGTCGATGTCCTGTCGCAGCGGTTCCCGACCACCGACGTCCCGGACCAGCCACAGCTCTTCCTGGTTGCCGATGTGCGCGTAGTCCCAGATCAGTGGCGACATCAGCTTCGAGTGCTGCTTGATCAGGTCGTCAGTGTCGACCGCATCAGCCAGCCGAGCAGTCCGCCGCCGCGACCGCTCCAGCTGCTCCCCCACAAACGCCCGCAGGCCCTCATCGGACAGATCGGACAGTTGGTGCTGACTCATGACGCTCGCCTTCTTTGGGTGTCGTCGACGATGTGCTGCAGCCGGGTTGCGACGGCAGCACGAAGCTCAGGGGTGACGCCGGTGCGGTCGAGTAGGTCGATGCCCAGGTCGACGACCTCGGCAGCTGCCTGCGCCACCGGCTTGTCGTTGAGGCCGTCCCGGGCGGCCGGGAACCAGCGGCCGGCGCCGGGCTCGGCTGCGGCCAGCACCTGGTCGATGCGGGTCGGGTCGGACATCAGGGCACTGATCAGCAGGGTCGGGGCGATCCACCCGTCTCCCGGCTGTGTATCCAGGTAGCGCACCTCCAGGTAGCCGCGCGGCCGCACCGGCGGGAACAGCGTGGACAGGTGGTACTCAAGGTCGTCGTACGTCGGTCTGTCGCCAGGCAGCCGGCCTTCGGCCCAGTCGCCGAAGGTCAGCCCGTCCGGTGCGATCCAGCTGTCGCCACGGCGCAGGCAGAGCACCGGCGCCTCCATCGCCGTCCGGGCCCAGGCCGCAGCCGGGTCCCCGTCCAGCGGCGGTGGCTCGGTGAACGGGGCACAGGTACCGAACGTGGCCTCGGTGCGCGCGGAGGCCCAGCCGGTGTCGGAGCCGGCCCGGTGCCGCGAGTTGGCAAACAGTGCGACCAGGGTCGGTCCGAGATCGTGCAGCGCGCGCCAGCGCAGTGCGGTCTGGTCCGCCTCGCCGGCGTCGAGGCAGACCTGGAGTCCCGCCGTACTGCACATCATCCGCGGGCCGTGCGGGCCGACCCGCTCGAAGGCGTGCTCCATCGCCGCGTAGCGCGGGACAGTCAGAATGCGGCGCGGACTGCGGAACGCGTCCAGGCCGTGCTCGCCGAGGACGAGGCCCTCGGACTGCAACAACGCGGCCAGCTCGGCCGCGTCGGCGGCGGTGTCGTCGACCAGCTGCTTGATCGACGCAGAGGCGGGGCCGGAGATCTCCACCTGGCCACCCGGCTCCACAGTGACCAGAGCACCCCGGCCCAGTGGCAGCTGTGGGCTGCCGGGGACCAGGGTGGCGGGCGCGTGCACGCCCAGTGCCTTGCTCAACCGGCCGGCGTCGAGGGGCCGTCGCGGGTCCTCCGCGTGATGAACGGTCCACTCCAGCTCGACGCCGTGCAGCTGCGGAGGGCCGTGCTTGAAACAGACCATCGCGACGTATCCCTCGGCCTCGGCCCGGGAGCCGATCGAGGTCGTCGCCGGAGCACCACCGGACGAGGTCACGTCAGCGACCGTAGCTCTCGGGTCGGCCCCGGACAACCACGTCCGGATTACTCGTCGATGACACCTGCACGATGTGAACCATGCCCCGCATCCTGCAGGCGACCACCGACATTTTTCGTTGCAGATAAGAACTTCCTGGTGGAAGCGCTTCAATCAGCGAGCGACGGCGGGTCCACTACTGGCGGTACAGCACACTCCCGCCCCAGTCGTTGTAGTGCCAGCCGTTGTTCGGGTCGCCAGGGACCCACCACCAGTGCGCCAGCGTGTTCGACTTGCTCTGTGCGAAGTACTGGTGCTGGTTGCCGAAGGCGAAGCCGACCGGATCGGAGTACACCTCACCACCGCGGTCCTCCCACTGCACGATGCCCAGGCCCTGGTCCCACCACCAGTGGTAGAGGGTGTTGTTCGGGCCCCTGGCTACGACGTGCTGCTGTGTGCCCGTCTTGAACGCTGACGGAGCTCCCACGAACTTGCCGGGCGCACCGCCCCACTTCACCTTGTTCAGACCGCTACCGGCGTCCCAGAACCAGTGGAACAGCTGTCCGTCGGCCGCCTGGGCGTACACGTGCTGCTGTCCGTTCCAGACGAACGTCGTCGGGTCGGAGTACGCCTCACCACCCCAGTCGGCGAAGTGCGGCTCGAACTCACCGCTCACCCACCACCAGTGGTACAGGTGGTTGTTCGCACCCCGTGCGACCACATGCAGCTGGTTACCCCACACGTACGTCGACGGTGTGCCGACGATCGGCCCTGGCGCACCGGCCCACCGGTCGAGGCGCAGCTGCCCATCGGCGGGGTCCCACCACCAGTGCTGCAGGTCGGCCGACGACGACCTCGCGAAGATGTGCTGCTGGCCGGACCAGACGACCGCGGTCGGGTCACTGGCCGCGTCACCGCCCCAGTCCGCGTAGTGCGGCGTCGTCTCCCCTTCGATCCACCACCAGTGCTGCAGCTTCCCGTTCAGGCCGCGCGCCACCGCATGCTGCTGGTTGTACCAGGCGTACCCAGTGGTCTTCCCCGAGATCGGACCGCCGCCCAGATCGTCGCGCTTGAGACCGGCCGCGGCGCTCCAGTCCCAGCGGCCCAGCGTCCCGGTGGCGGTCGGCGCGAAGATCACCTGGTGCCCGGCGTTGTTCCGGTCGTCCCACTGGTACGCCGTAGACCCCGGAATCACGTCACCCGGCTGCCCGGCGCCGTACGCCTCGATCTCGTCGACGAAAACACCGGACTGGTATTTGTTGGTCCGCTTCTTGTCGAGCGTCACCCGGATCCAGCGTGCGGTCGCCGGTGCGAAGCCGAGGTCGTACCAGATGCTCGAGGCACCGTTGACGAAACTCAGCCGGCCCCGTTCGCTGTAGTTCGTTCCGTCGTTACTGGTCTCGACCGTGATCATGTCCGGCCGGTAGTCCGGGTACTCCTGGTATGCATGGAAGCGGACGGTCCCGACGGCCTGCGAGTACCCGAGGTCGATGGTCACGGTCGGCCGGACGACGTTGCCGTCCGCCAGGAGCTCGTAGCCGAAGCTCTTACCGTCACCCCAGTTGTCACTCAGCACACCGTCCGTCGCCTCGGTCTTCGCATCGTCCTTGAACCGGGCCGACGGGTTCGTCCGCTCATACGCCTTGCCACCCGCGATGTTCTGCTGCAGCAGCAGGTTGCCAGCCACCTGCAGGTCGAGCAGCTGGTACGGCGTCGCGCCGCCACTGGACGCGGTCGCCTCAACTCGCACGTACCGCGCCTTCACGTTCAGCCCGACGAAGTCGTCCCCACCGGGCTTGGCCTTGTCGTCGATCGGATTGTCGGCCCGCGAGCCGGCCTCGGCCCACTTGGTCCCGTCGAACGAGGTCAGCACGCGGTACTTGCTCGCATGCGTTGTGCCCCACTTCAGCCGGACACCGTCGACCTGCGCCTGCCGGCCGAGGTCGGCCTGGACCCAGTTCGTCCCAGTGCCCGAGGTGGGCTGCCAGGCCGTCGTACTGTCGCCGTCGACTGCCTTGTTGGAGTCACCGCTCGACGCACTGCTCGTCCGGTTCCGCGCCAGGTCCTTGGCCAGCACCGGCAACCCCGCTGCCGCGTCGAGCGCGATCCGCCGTACCCGCTGCATGTAGTCCACGTCCGGCGTGTAGGTGTCGCTCGCCTGCGCCACACTGTTGGCCAGATCGTGGGCCAGACCCGGATTGGTCTTGCCGAGCTTGTTGAGGACCTCCCAGTCCTCCATGCCGTCCCGCAGCGACTCGTAGCGCGTCGACGACTCGATGGTGTGGTTCTCCTTGTCGTACCAGACGATGTGGGCGTCGCCCTTGACATCCTGCTTGTCCAGCGGGGCCTGCCAGTTGCCGTAGGCCCAGTGCAGGTAGCCGGTGGCACCCTTGTTGTAGGCCAGCCACATGGTCTGGCGCTGACTCCACTGGGGCTGGTCGATGAACCTGTTCAGGTGGTTGCCGGCCGGGATGTTGCAGTTGTAGAACCACAGCGGCTTGCCGCCGCGCCGGTCGTCGTCGAACACGTTGCTGCCGTCGGCCTTGGTGGCGTCGGTGTACGTGTGCAGGTTCGGGATCACGATGTCGGTGAGATCCGCGATGTGCTCCGCCTTGTCGTTGACCACCGCGTCGCCGACCTTCGCCTCCGGCCAGTACTGGCGCAGCTTCGCGTGGATGCCGTCCCAGCCTTCGGACCCCGCGCCCGGCTCGTCGCCGATGTGGATCCAGGACTTGTCCTGCCAGCCCTTGTCAATCAGGTGCTGCCGCACCGCCGGGTAGAACTGCCGGTACCAGTTGTCCGCCGCGGCGGTGTTCCAGTAGGGATAGTCGGGCACCGCCTGAGCCGGGTTCTTCGGAATCACCTCGGTCATGTACCGCGGGTACTCCGGGTTGTTCTCCTTGTTCTTCGGGCCGGAGCCGGTGAAGAGCTCGAGTGTGTGCACGACATCCTTGTCCAGGAAGCGCTGCGCGACCTCGTCGAACCTGCTCCAGTTGAACGTGTACTTGCCGTTGGCATCGACCGTGCTGCCGCCGTCACGGAGCAGACTGAGCAGTGGCAACTGCAGGTTGTTCTGCCGGTACCGCTTCATGTACTCGGCCCAGTTGTCGATCAGCTGCCACCAGTCCGCCGAGTAGCGCTTGTAGCCGTAGAACAGCTCGACGGTGTCGCCGTCACCCGGGTCCCACGACGTCAGACCGAGGAAGTTCGTCCACATCACGTTGGTGAACTCACTCTGGTCCGCCGGCGGGATCACCACGTTGCGGGCGTTGACAGTGATCGGCACCGACAGGTCGCCGTTCGTCGTCCGCACTGTGGCCCGGCCGGTGTAGACACCACCAGCGGCCGTGGCGGGAACGTGCACGCGGACCCAGATCGACTGGGTCTGCCCTGCCGGTACGGCGATGGACTGTGCGTTCAGCAGGCGGTCCGGATAGTCACCGGCCCCCTTGCGGACCGTCGGCGTCACGAAACTGTCCGGCTCCCAGCCGAGGACCGAGTTGTGGTTCAGGGAGTGGTACCCGACCGGGTTGTAGGTGATCTCGCTGGCCGCGATGGCATCCGACGGCCCGGTCAGCGGCGTGAAGTCCACGCTGTTCACCGTGAACGCGGCGGGCCCTCGCAGCACGATCTGCGCACCCTCGGAGTCGTTCTTCGCCGTGTCGAGACGGATGTCGTCGCGGGCCTCGGGAGAGCGCCCACTGTCCTTGAAGACCGAGTTGTACGCCGTCTCGGTCCACATACCCGGGAGAGCACCGGCTGCCTCCCTTGCGTGTGCCATCGGCGCCAGGGCCGTCGATGTCACCAGGAGTGCGCCTGTCAGCACTGCACGTATCCACTGCATGCGGAACAGCCTCAGGGCCGATCCGGAACCGGGCAATCCTTTAGACGGAGGTGGTATAGACCATTCAGCGGAACCTGGGACAAGTGGTGCAGGCGTTCACCCTCGGCAGCACGTAGAAGTAGCAGCAGGACGTCCGCAGCTTCTGTTCCAGCGAGACGCCGAACGCCGTGGCCGCTTCACCGGCGTACGGCGCACTGTCCGGCATCCGCAGCGCAGACCGCACCTCGTCGTCCACCGCTCCGAACCGCTGCAGCGAGCCGAGCTTCACCCCGGGCCGGTAGGAGTCCAGAAACGCCTTGGCGTGCTGCTGAAGCTGCGCTGCCGCAGTCTGCACCGGTACGACGCGGTCGGACAACAGCGCGACCTCAATCGGGTAGTGCGCCGTCGGATGCACGCGAAACGCCAGCGCCGCCGGGGAAACCTCCGGTGTGACGCCAACCGCCGCACCGAGCACCCCGGCGACCAGTGCAGGCACCTGGACGTACCACATCAGCGTGAACATCGCCGCGACCTGAACCGGCGGATCGACGCCGTAATCACGCGCATAGTCGGCCGCCACCCGGCTGCGCCACTCAAGCGTCGGATCACCGCCCGCCTGCTGCTCAGCAACGACCTGTGCACAGGACACCCACTCCGGTCCCGGTACGGCGTCCGCCGTCCGCACGGACAGCCAGTCGACCGAGTCGGCCAGGATGTCCACGAGGGAGCGAACGGAGTGGGTCACCCAGCAAGCCTACGATCCGGCACGACGACAGGTGCTCCACCGACCTCCACGACCGTGGCCTGCAGCCCGAACACCTCATCCAGCAGCCCTGAGGTCAGTACGTCGGCCGGCCGCCCCTGAGCCGCAATCGCACCAGCGCCCATCACGACCAGGTGATCGGCGTACTGCGCGGCCAGCGTCAGATCGTGCAGCACGACCACCACAGTGCGACCGGAGGTATGCGCTGCGGCGTGGACGACGTTCATCACGTCCACTGCGTGCGCCAGGTCCAGGTACGTCGTGGGCTCGTCCAGCAGCAGGTGCGCAGTCCCCTGGGCCAGCACCATGGCGATCCAGACCCGCTGCCGCTGTCCACCCGACAGCTGATCAACCGGGCGGTCCCGCAGCTCGGTCAGTTCGACCGCAGCCAACGCCTCGTCGATCGCTGAGTCGTCGTCGGAGGTCAGCCGCCCGAAGAGTCCGCGGTGCGGATGCCGGCCACGCGACACCAGTTCGGCGGCGGTGATGCCTTCCGGCGTCACCGGTCCCTGCGGCAGTACGCCGAGTCGCCGGGCCAGCTCACGAGCGGGCAGCTTGTGGATGTCCTCGCCGTCCAGCAACACGTGACCGCTCTGCGGAGGCATCAACCTGCTCATGCCCCGCAGCAGTGTGGACTTGCCGGACCCGTTCGGTCCGACGATCGCCGTCAACCGCCCGGCCGGCACCTCCAGCGTCAGCCCGGTCACGACTGGCGCATCTGCGCCGTACGCGAGGGTGAGGTTCTCGACGTGCATCTCAACGCCCCTTCTGCTGGCGGCCGATCAAGTGAAGCAGGTACGGCGCTCCGGCCGCGGCAGTGAGCACACCGACGGGCAACTCATACGGTCCGAAGTGGAGCCAGCCCAGACCGTTTCGCGCGAGCAGGTCAGCCAGTACGACGAACACTGCGCCCAGCAACGCGGTTGTCACCAGTGGCGGCCGCTCCATCCGCGTGAGCCGCAGTGCGACCTGCGGAGCCACCAGAGCGACGAAAGCGATCGGACCGGCAGCTGCGGTCGCCATGGCAGCAAGGACGGTCGCCACGATCAGCAGGAGCAGTCGGATGCGCGCCACGCGCACGCCGAGTGAGGACGCCACGTCGTCGCCGAGCACCATGGCCGACAGGTCGCGGTTGAACATGATTGCTACCGGCAACAGCACCACTACAGCGATCAGCACCGGGACGGCGTCGCTCCACTCGCGTGAGTTGAGCGAACCAGCCAGCCAGGCTGCAGCGCGGCCGGCGTCGTTCACATCACCGATCACCAGCATCCAGGCGACCAGGGAGTTCGCAGCGGCGGCAATGCCCACACCGATCAACACCACCCGGCCACCGTCGACCTGACCGCGCTGAATCGACAGTGCGCCTACAACCACGGTGGCAAGGAGTCCGCCGAGTACGGCGGCCAGTGGGATCCCGACCTGGCCCGCGAACCCCGAGATGTTGCCACCGCCACTCCCGGCCAGCACGATCACCGCCACTGCTCCGGCCGAGGCACCCGAGTTCACCCCGACGATGTCCGGACTGGCCAACGCGTTGCGGGACAGGGTTTGCAGTAGCGCACCGGACACGGCGAAGGCGATCCCGACCAGCAGTCCGGTGGCGACTCGGGGCAGTCGCAGGTCCAACACGATCAGTCGTTGCCCACGGCGACCACCACCGAGCAGTACGTCGATCACGTCGGCGATCGGGACCTTCGACGTACCGATGCTCAACGACAGCAGGGCTACAGCTACCGCCAGTGCCGCGAAGAGCAGGCTCAGCACGACTGTGCGGGATTTCACAGCACCACCGCCCGGCGGCGAACCACCAGCACGAACAGCGGCGCACCGACGATGCCGAGCACCACACCGGCCTGCACCTCACCAGCACCGCCGATCAACCGGCCGACCAGGTCTGCGAGCACCATGGCGCTCGCACCGACCAACCCGGCACCCGGGATCAGCCAGGTGTTGCGGGAACCGAAGACCTGCCGAGCCACATGACCAGACAGCAAGCCCAGGAAGCCGATCGGGCCACAGGCAGCGACTCCGGCCGCAGTGAGCAAGCCGATCGCACCCAGCCCGATCAGACGGGCTCTGGGGATCGACAGCCCGAGTCCCGCGGCCACATCCTCACCGAGCGCCAGCAGGTCGAGATCACGTGCGTTGAACGCAGCGAGTGCCAGGCCGATCACCGCGAACGGCAGCACCTGACCGGCAACGTCCAGACCACGTCCTGCCACCGATCCGACCGCCCAGAAGCGATAACTGTCCAGAGTGGTGCTGTCCAACAGCACGATCGCCGAGGTCATCGCACCGAGTAGCGCAGCGACCGCAGCACCCGTCAGAGCCAGCCCGACCGGAGTGGCACCACTCCCCCGCGACGCCAGCCGCTGCACGCCGTACGTCGCCAGTAGCGCGCCCGCGAGTGCTACCCAGACTGTTTCGCCGACTGACTCGACCACTCCGAGCTGTAACCCGAGGACTACAGCAAAGGCAGCCCCGGCGCTCACACCGAAGATGCCTGGCTCGGCGAGCGCATTGCGAGTGTGGCCTTGCATCAGAGCCCCCGCGACACCAAGACAGAGACCGATGAGGACGGCAACGATCGTCCGAGGCGCCCGCAGACTCCGAATGATCACATCCGGGTCGGAGCCGTCGTTCGCCGTCAGCGCGTGCCAGAGCGCGCCCGGACCGAGCCAGCGCGACCCGAATGCCAAGCTGGCAACGAAGACCAGCGCGAGTATGACGATCAGCACTACCAGGAACACTGTGCGCCGAGCAGGGGACGACATAGGTTAGCGTTGCCTTACTTGTCAGAGGTCGTCAGTCACCTTACGCGACCCCATGTCCCACCAGGAGAGACCCGTGCGTCTGCACCGCATTACTGCCCTGTTCGCCGTCACCGCGCTGGCCCTGACCGGCTGTGGCTCGTCGGACGACGGTAAGACCCCGGAGGCGTCCGGTTCGTCGACCACCGGCTTCCCGCGCACGGTCGAGCATGCGATGGGCAAGACTGAGATCCCGGCCAAGCCGAAGCGGGTCGTCGCCCTGGACGCGAGCTTCGTGGACGCCACGCTGATCCTGGACACCCCGGTGGTCGGCTACACCGACTACCGCAGCATCAAGGACAAGCTGCCGGAGTACCTCGGTGCCGACCGGGACACGCTCGGTAAGGACGCCCAGGCGGTCGGCACGCTGGCCGAGCCGAACCTGGAGAAGATCGCCGACCTCGACCCGGACCTGATCATCACCGCCAAGGTCCGGCACGAGAAGCTCTACGAGCAGCTGTCGAAGATCGCGCCGACGATCATGTCGGCGACCACCGGGCCGACCTGGAAGGACAACATCCGGCTCGAGGGCAAGGCGCTCGGCGAGGAAGCCCTGGCCGAGAAGGAGATCACGTCGTACGAGACCGCGGCCAAGGCCGTCGGGACCGCGATCAACACCAAGGCGTCGAACCCGACCGTCTCGGTGGTCCGGTTCCTCGACGGGCCGACCCGGCTCTACCAGAAGGCGACCTTCTCCGGCATCGTGCTGAAGGACGCCGGCCTGGCCCGGCCGAAGTCGCAGGACGTCGACGGGTTCGCGCTGGAGATCGGCCCGGAGCGGATCAAGGACGCCGACGCGGACGCGATCTTCGTCACCACGTTCGCCGACGACAAGGGCGTGGGCGCGAAGACGGCCGGCGAGTTCAAGGCCAACCCGCTCTGGAAGCCGCTCGCCCCGAAGGTGCACGAGGTCCCGGACCTGACCTGGATGACCGCCGTCGGCCTGCAGGGCGCCTGGGTCATCCTCACCGACCTCGCCAAGACGTTCGGCGTGGATGCGCCGGTCAAGCCCTGACTCGATAGGGTCGGGGTGTGACTGTTCTGACTCGGTGGCATGTCGGGCCGTGGACCACTCGGGGGACGCTGCCGGGCATGCCGCTCGAGCCAGGACTGAAGCGCACCCCGGACGAGCTGAACTTCGACATCGTCGGCCTGGCTCGCATTCTGGGCCGACGGCTGTCCGGCCGGGACGAGCTCCAGGTCCGCCTCTGGCAGAACGAGCTCCGCCCGACCCACACCCGCCAGTGCGGCGTCCACACACTCGCCGACCCGGAGCTGCTGCGGCAGACCGCTGACGAGGCCCTGGCGTGGCTGGCCGAGCGGGCGCCTGCGGGCTACGAGTTCGTCCGCACCGACGCAGTTGAGCTGCGTCCGCTGCTGGATCTGACCGCACCGGTCGTGGCCGTCGACGCTGTGATCCAGCTGGCCGACGTACACCTCCCGGCCGCCCGGCTCGCCGCCTCCCATGTACGGCGCTCGTCCGCCGGCGACTGGTATGCCGGGGACGCGGTCTGCCGCTGGTCCGGCCCCCACGACACAGTCGAGTCCGCAGTGGCCGCCGTACAGGCCGCTCGGACTGAGCTGGTCGAGCAGCTCACCGCAGCCGGTCGTGAGGACCTCGCTGCCACCGCACCGCGCTGGCCGGACGTACCGGTCAGCTGAAGCTGGCCACGAAGTAGCCGACCCCGTACGGCGCCGCGTCGTACAGGAGGTCACCCCGCAGCTCACCAAGCGCCCCAGCCAGCACCTGCCAAGGCGCCCGCCCGGCCGCTTGCAGCTCGGTTGCTAGGTCGGCGTCGAGCGCAGCCAGTACGTCGGCGTCGGCAGCACGCAGTGCCGCAGCCACCGTCTGGTCGAAGATCTCCGCGCGGGGGTGCAGGTGCACCGGCGAGTGCTCACTACGCCGAGGAGCCCCATCCCCCATTACCAACAACCCAACCCGCCGCGTGCCCGCAGCAATCGTCCGCCCGAGCTCAGCACACACAGCCGGAGCAGCCGCCGGATCAATCGCCCGGTACGTCCGCGGGAGAGCAGCCGCCTTGGACTGCTCCAGCAACCAACCCCCGATCGCCAGAGAGAGCGGCAGCACCGCATCCCCCTCCCCGAACCGAACAGAAGCAGCGCCGTACGCCCCGAACCCACCACCCGCCGACCCGCCGTAGACAACGCCTGGCCCGATGCCGACGGAGTCGGCGAGCACGTCGGCGGGGCTAGGGCGAGAATCCCCATCCCCCGAACCGCGGTGGAGTCCGGGCGGCGCGGAGCCGATGACCAGGATCTCGTCGGCGGTGGCTAGTTGGTTGACGGCTGTTAGACAGGCGGCTCGGAGTTCGTCCAGGTCGGGGGCGGCGCCGGTGGCTACTTCGGGGACCAGGAG